>NZ_DBNGMQ010000101.1:0-103273 GCF_057126245.1 Yeosuana sp.
TTGACTGCCAGTCAAGCGCTCTAGCCAACTGAGCTACATCCCCAAATGTCTTATATACAGCGTTTAATAAGGCTTTACGCCCTTTAACTAGTGATGCATTTTGTTAAAACTATGCAAATGTATACATTTAATTACAAAAACCCACTACCAAAACCCAGAACCAAATAAATATATTATTTAAAATAATTATGATTATTTATTTGTAGAAAGTATCTTTAAAAAGTGTATTATATAAATACACCTAATGGTCATATATACAAGTAAACATATCCATTTATTAGATGTCATTAGAGAAAAAATTAAAAAAATATGAAAAGAACCGTTTTACTTTTATTCACTGCATTAATTCTTTTTAACTGTAAAAAGAGCGAAAATAAAGAGGGACAACAAAGTTCGATTGAAACAACTGAACCTAGAGGAGTTGAAAATGTCGCCTATAAGTGGGGATATATGGCGTTGACAGCTCAAGCTAATGATACTGAAAAATTTAAACCAAGACCAACTGTTACCTCTCGGTATTTGGGTTTGATATTCGTTTCCATTTTTGACGCTTGGTCAATGTATGACGAAAAAGCGACTCCTGTCTATCTTGAAGGAGCTGATAGAAGACCCACAACAGAGCATACGCTTAAAAATAAAGAAATTGCTATTAGCTATGCGGCATTTCGGGCAATGAATGAATATTATTTTTCAGATAAGGAATTGTTTTCGAACTTCATGAAAAAATTGGGCTTAGACCCAATGAATGAATCATTAGACTCTACAACACCCGAAGGTATTGGTAACTTAGCGGCTAAAGCTGTAATAGAGGCTCGAAAAGGTGATGGCTCTAATCAATACGGTGAAGAAGAGGGTTCGAACGGTGAGCCTTATTTTAATTACGTGGGGTACGAACCCGTTAATTCAGCTGATAAAAATGTTGACCCTAACCGCTGGCAACCAAAATATTTTTCAGATGGCAAAGGAGGGAAATATGCTCCAGGATGCTTGACTCCTTTTTGGGATAAAGTTAAACCTATCGCATTAAAATCAGCAGACCAGTTTCGTCCAGGACCTCCACCTATGATAGGTTCGGAACAATTGGAAAAAGAAGTTAAAGAGGTTATCGAAATGCAAGCTAACCTGACCGATTATCAAAAAGCTTTGGTGGAGTTTATGCGAGATGGGCCTCAATCAGTGCAGCAAGCTGGACATTGGTTGAAATTTGCTCAAGATGTCTCCCGAAGAGATAACCATACACTTGACGAAGATGTAAAAATGTATTTCTACAATCAGGTAGTTGCAATGGATGCTTTTATTGCTTCTTGGGATTCTAAAATGTTCTATGATTATGCAAGACCCTATGCATTGGTTCATCAATATTACGATAAACAAATAATCAAAGCTTGGGGTGGGGAAGGAAAAGGAATGATAAATATCGACGGAAAAGAATGGAGACCATATTCTCCCGAAATATTCTTGTGTCCTCCATTTCCAAGCTACACTTCTGGGCATAGTACTATCAGCGGAGGTTGTGCGGAAGCTTTGAAAATATGGACCGGAAGTGAGAAGTTTGGTTCCGAAGCAAAATTAGTTGCAGGAGCTTTAACAGAGCCTAATAATTTAGGAGACACAATTACCCTGAAATTTCCAACATTTACTGAGACTGCAGAAATGGCCGGTATTTCCAGAGTTTTAGGCGGTTATCATATACAATCTGATAATGTTGCTGGATTGGAATTGGGTAGAAATGTGGCTAAAGAAGTTTGGAAATTTTACAAAAAACATATAGGGGAAGAATAACAACACAAAATAAAGAATTAAATTAAATACTAACTTAAGATATCCATAAACCATATACACAGCCATAAGAAACACTAATTGTAATAATTATGAAAACAGATACAGATATAACTAAGTCTTGGCCTGACGAATTAGATGCTTTAACCGCTGCACCAAAACATCACAACCTGTTATTAGAAAATGATACTGTTAGAGTTCTTAACACGCTTATTCGTCCAAATGAAATGACAGCACTTCATACTCACAAATGGCCAGCAACACTTTATGTTTTGAGTTGGTCAGATTTCATCAGATATGATGACAAAGACAATGTTGTAATCGATTCGAGAAATTTTGATAAATCACCTCTATCGTCAACTTCCGTTTGGACTGAACCATTGCCACCTCATAAATTGAAAAACGTAGGTGAAAAGGACATACATATTATAAGTGTTGAAATCAAAAACAAATAAAAAGGCAGCTTTTACATATATATCCTGAGTTGAAAATATCTCAAATACAAGGGATACTAGAAATTAAGAATTCTGCCCTCATTAGATACCAATCAAGGGCTCTAGACAACTTAGCTGCATCCCCAAAATATTATTTGAGTCCACTTAAAACTAAAACCGGAATTTCACTTGAAAAATCTTTTTTCAGTATTACATTTTTTTCCCATTTTTTAGTAAAAAATCCTCTTTTTCGTCTTACTACACACAACATATCTGGATTGTGCGATTCATAATGTCTCAAAACACCGTGAAATGTTGTTGCATTTTCGGTTTTTAAAACCTCATCAACTAATGATGTTAGCTCTTCGTTAACATCAAAATCTCCTTCTTTATGATAAGGTGTTTTTACTAACAACAGATTTATTTTACTATTAAATTTTTCTTTGAAAAACCTTAGAGGATCTAAAACATGTTCTTTTTTAATAATAGCAGATTTCATTGCTGCTAAAATATTCTTCACTGGTTTATAGGTATACCCTTCTGGAACTATTAAAGATGCTGGACCGTTCATTTGCTTGATGATTTTTCCAGACGTTTCTCCAAGAAAGACCTCCTCTTCAATAGAGTTAGTTCTAGGTTGAATCAATATCAAATCAATGTTCGCTATCTTACACACCAAGTCTAAAGTATCAACTATTTTTCCTTTCAATACTTTTGCAACTATTTCGACATTTTTTGTGTCAATTTTAGAAATAAGTTCATTCAAATATTCTTTACTCTCTCGTTCAACTATATGATCTAAATTAATCATTGTTCCAGCTTTTGTAAAAACTTTATAGATATGAACAATGTAAAGTTTAGCCTCAAATGCCTCAGCAAAATCAACAGCATACTGCAAATGACTTATGGTGTTTTTTGAGGTTCCAACTGGTACTAAAATATTTTTCATGCGTAAAATTTTAAAATTTAAATTTACAATAAAAATGCGGTACAAAATTAAACATAAAAACGACTTGGAAGATAACTCTTAAATATATTCATACTTTTAAAAAAAATAATCAAGAAACTCTGTGAATTTAGATATCAGTATAAAAAACATAAATAGATTAGCTATTCCTGCTTTAATATCGGGAATTTCTGAGCCTATTATATCATTAACAGATGCCGCAATAGTTGGTAATATTCATGTTAATGCAACAGAGTCTTTAGCAGCCGTTGGTATAGTAGGTACTTTTTTATCAATGTTAATATGGGTTTTGGGTCAAACGAGAAGCGCAATTTCTTCAATTGTTTCACAATATGTAGGTGCTAATAACTTAAATAACGTTAAAAATCTTCCTGCTCAAGCCATTTTCATCATCACATCAATTAGTATTTTAATTATTGTATTTACTTATCCCTTTTCAAGATCTATTTTTAAACTATATAACGCGTCAGATTTAATTTTAGATTACAGTACTATATATTACAAAATACGTGTGTTTGGATTTCCTTTTACTCTCTTTACTTTTGCAATTTTTGGTTCATTCAGAGGTTTGCAAAACACCTATTACCCAATGATTATATCTCTTTTAGGTGCTATTATTAATATTGTTTTAGATGTGATTCTAGTATATGGTATTGATGGTTTTTTTGAACCAATGAATATTAGGGGAGCAGCTTATGCCAGTCTAATTTCACAATTCGTTATGGCTATCAGTTCTGCTTATTTTTTGATAAAGAAAACACCAATTTCTTTAAAAGTAACCTTTCCTTTTAACGAAGAGATAAGACGATTCGTTATTATGATTCTTAATCTTTTTATAAGAACTATTGCCTTAAATGTTACTTTATATTTTGCCAGCGCTTTTGCTACAAGTTATGGTGCAGAATATATAGCAGCTTATACAATTGCGATTAATCTTTGGTTTTTAGGAGCCTTTATTATTGATGGATATGCCAGTGCTGGTAATATTTTATCCGGGAAGTTATATGGTGCCCAGGCCTATAATTTATTAATACAATTAAGCAATAAACTTATTAAATACGGTATTATAGTTGGATTAATAACAGCCATAGTTGGTGCTATTCTTTATAAACCTATTGGCCATATTTTTACTTCAGATCCTGAAGTATTAAATGTTTTCTATGATGTATTTTGGTTGGTATTAATCATGCAACCCTTTTGTGCTTTAGCCTTTATTTTTGATGGCATGTTTAAAGGTCTTGGGAAAATGAAATATCTAAGGAATGTATTGTTATTTGCGACATTTCTTGTTTTTCTTCCTATTCTATTTTGGTTAGATACTTTGGGTTATAAATTATATGCCATTTTTATAGCCCTTACTGTTTGGATAATTGCGAGAGGAATTCCTTTAATTATCAAATTTAGACGCTTGTTTTTACCTCTTATTTAAAACTATTAACTTTGAAACTAATATTGATTTAAAATGCTATTATTAAGTCTAATTCAAGACATAAAGATTGAAGATAAAATTAAAAATGCTCCAGATTCTAGTTATGAAATCGGTGTTTTTATAGGATCTATGCTACCATTTGTTATTTTAGTAGCTTTAGCTTATTGGATGTATGCATATAATAAAAAAATAAAAAATAAAGACTAATAGATTTTCTGAATTTTTTAAGTGGTAACGGATTGTTTTTAATTCTAGGCTTAATACTAGTAGTCATTTTCATAGTTAACAGAGTAAAAAAACACTAATCAACGGGTTTTTAGCCATCCGGTAATACTTAATCGTTCTGTATTGACTGGTTTAACTTCATGCTCAATGATTTGACTTTCAAAAATTACAACTCTACCAGGAAATGGATAAATAACCTTTTCTGTTAAATTCATATGACCGGTCGGGTAAAGAACCAGTTCGCCTCCATTTTTAGGCTGCCATCCATCTTCATTTAAATAGCAAACAAAAGATAATTTGCGTCTGTCATCATTTTCAAAAGTATCAATGTGACGTTTATAAAAGGTGCTTTTTGGGTAAAGTGCATAATGAAATTCTTTATGTAAAATACCCATAAAGCAAGTTCTGTTTAAATAGGCTATTAAATCATTAATTTTTTTGAAAAACAAGGCTTCTGCCGTATCATATTTATGTTCATCTATCCATAAAATAACATCGCCCCTAATAGATTTTTCTATGGTTTCATTGACTCTATTTCCAATGGCCGCTTTTTTAAAGGCATCTTCTTTATATTTTTCCAACAAAGAGTGTCTGAGTAATTCGACCTCTTCGTTTGTGAAAAAATGTTCAACAATACTATACTTTTTTTCAATAATATCAGATATAATCTGCTCATAAAGCGGGTTTTCAACAAAATTAATAGCCTCAAAAAGATGATTCATATTCTAAAGAGTTAAAAAAACTACCAATTCATTTTTAAGAAAAGTGCCCAAATGTAATCTAAAAACCCATTACTTTCGCAAAATGAATATCTTTGTACTTTAATTTATAATAAATGGGAAACATTCGTATTACAAAACAATTTTCTTTTGAAACTGGTCATGCTCTTTATGGTTATGATGGTAAGTGTAAAAATGTGCATGGTCATAGTTATAAATTGTCTGTTACTGTTATTGGAAAACCAATAAAAGATACTACCAATGTAAAGTTTGGAATGGTGATTGACTTTAGTGATTTAAAGAAAATAGTAAAAGAAGAGATTGTAAATGTATTCGATCATGCCACTGTTTTTAACAAAAATACGCCACATGTTGAACTGGCCAAAGAACTCGAGAACAGAGGGCATAATGTGTTATTGGTCGATTATCAACCTACAAGCGAAATGATGGTAATTGATTTCTCTAAAAAAATTAAAAACCGATTACCTAATCATATAAAACTTCATTCCTTAAAACTTCAAGAAACTGATACCTCTTTTGCCGAGTGGTACGCAAGCGATAATGAATAGTAGCCACCAAATAACGGTTCCAAAAGGACAAAAAATATACTTTGCTTCAGACAACCATCTGGGCGCACCATCATATGAAAGCTCATTACCACGTGAAAAAAAATTCATTTCATGGCTTGATGAGATAAAACAAGATGCTGCAGCCATTTTTCTTTTAGGTGATTTGTTCGACTTTTGGTTTGAATACAAAACAGTAGTACCAAAAGGGTTTACTAGAACTTTGGGTAAATTAGCCGAAATTAGTGATTCAGGAATCCCTATCTATTTTTTTGTTGGGAATCACGATATGTGGATGGCTGATTATTTTAAAACAGAATTAAACATTCCTGTTTATCATAAATCCGAAGAATTTCAATTAAATAACACCTTATTTTTTATTGGGCATGGTGATGGTTTAGGCCCTGGGGACAAAGGTTATAAACGCATGAAAAAAGTATTTACAAACCCATTATTTAAATGGCTGTTTAGATGGTTACATCCTGATATAGGCATGCGTATTGCCCAATATTTATCCGTAAAAAATAAATTAATTTCCGGTGATGACGATGCTAAATTTCTTGGTGAGGAAAACGAGTGGTTGGCCCAATATAGCAAGAAGAAGTTAGAAGAAAAACACCGTGATTTTTTTGTGTTTGGCCATAGACATTTACCATTAGAAATTAATCTTTCAAACCGTTCAAAATATATTAATCTAGGTGATTGGATTCAATATTTTACCTATGGTGTTTTTGATGGAAACGAATTTGAACTCAAAACATATTAATCTTCTTTTTCGTGCTCCTCAATATCTTTAGTAAGATCTAATTTTCTAAATGATGGTAGCACTAATCCCGTTGTAACTACCGTAATTAAAGTCATTGTTCCACCAAAAACAACGGCGGTAACCGTGCCCATAAGTTTAGCGGTTAATCCACTTTCAAAAGCACCAAGTTCATTGGAGGATCCAACAAACATAGAGTTTACCGAGGCCACACGTCCGCGCATATTATCAGGTGTTTTTATCTGCAAAATGGTTTGCCTAATCACCATGGAAATACCATCAGTCACACCACTAAAAAATAAGGCTATTACCGAAATCCAGAACATCGAAGACAAACCAAAGACAATAATACAAACGCCAAAACCAAAAATAGCACCTAAAAGTTTCATCCCTGCATTTTTGCTTATTGGAATATATGCCGTAATCAACATGGTTAAAAAAGCTCCAACAGCTGGAGCTGCTCTTAAAACGCCAAACCCTTCTGAACCCACCTTTAAAATATCTTGTGCAAACACTGGTAATAAAGCAACGGCGCCACCAAATAAAACAGCAACCATATCTAAGGTTAAAGCTCCCAAAATAGCTTTTGTTTTAAAAACAAAGCGAACACCCTCTTTTAAACTTTGAATCACAGGTTCTCCTAATTTTGGATTCAATATGGGTTTTTTCTTAATCTGTAATAGAATGATTAATGATAAAATAACCAAACTAAAAATAATACAAAGCGACCAATGAACGCCAATCCAACCAATTGAAAATCCAGCAAACGCTGGTCCTAAAACCGATGCCATTTGCCATGTAGAACTGCTCCAGGTTGCAGCATTAGCATATGATTTTTTAGGAACAATAAGTGCAATTAATGAAAAGATAGTGGGACCAAAAAAAGAACGTAATAACCCTCCGAAAAAGACCAACGCATATATTGAATATATTATTCTTTTCGTAGACCATGTTGAAACTACAACCGGCCACGTAAGTAAAAAAAGTCCTAAACTAATCAAGGAAAAAAAGGCAATACATATGGCTAATAGATTTCGTTTTTCTTTTTGATCTACAATATGACCAGCAAATAATGCCATAGAAAGTGCTGGGATAATCTCCATTAAACCAATAAGACCTAATGATAATGGATCTTTAGTAATACTGTAAACCTGCCATTCTATCACAATAAACTGCATAGACCATCCAAATACTAAAACGAATCGCAACAATAAAAAAATCTTGAATTCTTGAATTCTTAAAGCTGAATAAGGATCGGTTTTGGCCATTTGTTTTTAGGCTTGCTCTTTAATATCCCTTAACTTTAATTGCAAACTTACATTGCCTTGCCATTCATTTTCATCAATAGAATAAACCGTTTTAAATACTTTTTTATTTGAAATTAAATCGTATTTATCTCCCATTCCAAAACCAATGCAAACGAGACTATTTGATTTTGGTTGTTTCACAGTAATTCTTAAATGAGTTTTATCGTCTCCAACACATTTTCCATAACCAGTATCAGTTAAATTCTCAGTCATAAAAACAGGTGTCATATTTTCTGGTCCAAAGGGAGCAAATTGTTTAAGTATTCTATAAAACTTAGGGGTGATATCCTTTAAGTTAATAGTGGCATCAATCTTTATTTCTGGAATTAATAACGATCTATCAATGGTCTTCGACACTTCATCTTCAAAGGCTTGTTTAAAAGCCTCATAATTTTCTTCTTTAAGTGTTAGTCCTGCAGCATATTTATGTCCGCCAAACTGCTCAATGTATTCACTGCAAGCTTCTAAAACATTATAAATATCAAAGCCTCTCACAGATCTTGCTGATGCTGCTAGTTTATCACCACTCCTGGTAAAAACGAGGGTTGGTCTGTAATAGGTTTCCGTTAATCTAGAAGCTACAATTCCTATAACGCCCTTATGCCAATCTTCTTGATAAACAACGGTCGCTAGTTTGGTTTCTTCTTTGTTTGTTACTATTTGTTTTAGTGCTTCTTCCGTGATACGCTTATCTTCTTCCCGTCTATCAGAATTATAGTCATCAATTTCACTAGCATACTGCTGTGCAGTTTCGTATTCCTCCTCAATTAACAATCTCACGGCATAATTACCATGTTTCATTCTTCCCGCTGCATTAATTCTTGGTGCAACAACAAAAACGACATCTGTTATAGTGAGTTCTGTTTTATTTACCTGTTCGAGAATTGCCTTTATTCCAGGTCTGGGGTTTGTATTAATAACTCGTAAACCAAAATAAGCCAGAATTCTGTTTTCCCCTGTTATAGGAACAATATCTGCACCAATAGCTGTGGCCACTAAATCGAGATAAAATATTAATTCATCAACGGTTTTTCCTTGTTTTGAAGCCAATGCCTGTATCAATTTAAAACCAACACCACATCCGCATAATTCTTTATAAGGATATAAGCAGTCGTCTTGTTTAGGGTCTAAAACAGCCACCGCATCCGGCACTTCTGCTCCTGGTCTGTGATGGTCGCAAATAATAAAATCAATACCTTTTTCTTTTGCAAAAGCAATTTTATCAACCGCCTTAATACCACAATCTAAAGCAATAATAAGCGTGAAATCATTATCTAAAGCAAAATTAATTCCTTTGTATGAGACACCATAGCCTTCATCGTATCTATTAGGAATATAAGTATAAACTAAGGGATATTCGGTTTTTAAAAACGAAGCCATTAAAGCTACTGACGTGGTTCCGTCTACATCATAATCACCAAAAACCAAGATATTTTCCTGATTAGCCATAGCTTTTTCAATACGCGCCACCGCTTTATCCATATCTTTCATTAAAAACGGATCATGCAAATCTTCTAAACTTGGCCTGAAAAACTTTTTAGCTTCATCAAAAGTTTGAATATTTCTTTCTAAAAGCAATGCAGCTGTAACAGCATCTACATTAAGCGTTTTTTGCAAAACTTCTATTTTTGAGGAATCTATTTTTGATTTAAGTGTCCAACGCATAGCAGCATTAATTTATTAACCAATAGAACTATTGGTTATGAAAATATGTTTCTACATTTAATTCTGAAAATTGACGAAACATCTCCATAACACCACAGTATTTTTCAATTGATAAATCAACGGCACGTTGAAGTTTGCTTTCGTTAAGTTCTGTTCCAAAAAAATGAAATGCCATGGTTACCTTATCATAAAATTTAGGATGCTCTTCAGTAAGGTTTGCATCTATTTCAATTTTAAAATCATCAACTTTTAGCTTCATTTTTTTTATTAATGACGCCACATCTAAACCAGAACATCCAGCAAGTGCAGACAGCATTAACGCTTTAGGACGATACCCTTCACCTTGTCCGTCGTTTTCTGGGCCTGCATCAATAAACAAATTATGACCTGAAGGGTTCGTGCTTTCAAACTTCATGCTCCCTAACCATGTTGTCGTAATATGATTTTCCATTTTTTTGAGTTTTTATTCCTTGTAGATATCAAAAATACTATATATTAACTTAAAACAGTATTACATGTTTTTAGATATTGATAAAAGCTCTGTTAAATTTTGATGAATATTCTACAATTAACTTACCTGCTATTGTGCCAAACAATGTGTTAACATCATCTTCGGCACCTATCTGCTTGGAAAAAAACGTTCCGCTTTATTAAAAATAGATAGTTTGATGTTTGAACTTTCGTAAAAGATTCGCATTTGTTTATACTTTGTAAAAGAATCTTCTAAAATTTGGTATTTGTTGAGAGTTATAAATAAGCGGTGTCAGCAAAAAATATTATCAACAATCATGTATTTCTAAATTAAAGAAACGCCTACTCCATTTAAAGAGCTATATGCTATTACTCCTTGTTTAATAGTAACGCCTGTTGCGATATCTTCTTCTAAAAGCAAAGTGCCATCCATATCTACATAATTTAAAAGCGGAAGTAAATGGGCAATGGCAGAAATTCCAACCGAAGATTCTGTCATACAGCCTACCATGGTTTTCATGCCTAAATCTTTAGCATGAGTGAGCATCCGTCGTGCTGAGGTTAAACCACCACATTTTACCAACTTTACATTAATACCGTGAAAGTGATTATGACACTTCGAAACATCGGCTTCAATCTGACAGCTTTCATCGGCAATAATAGGCAAAACCGATTTTTTAAAAACTTCTCTATGCGCATCCCAGTTATCTGCTTTCATGGGTTGTTCCAAAAATTCAACACCTAGTTCTTTTAAAGCTATGGCGTTTTTAATGGTTTCATCGACTGTCCATCCGCAATTAGCATCAACTCTAAAAATGGCGTTCGTATGTTTTCGTAATTCGGTTACTATTTTAATATCTTCTTTGGTTCCTAGTTTTATTTTATAAATCGGCCATGGCATTTCTTTCATTTTAAAAACCATTTTTTCAATAGTGTCAATTCCAATCGTATAATTCGTTAACGGATTGTTTGAAATATCGTAATTCCATAGTTCATGAAGTTTTTTACCTTTTTTACGAGCGTATAAATCATTGTAGGCCAAATCTAGCCCACACAAGGCAAACATATTATGTTTTAAATATGGATACATACTATCCCAAAATTCTTCTGGAGTACTTTGTTTTATTGCTTGAATTTTTGATTTTAGAGACATAATATCATCCATCATTTTTTGGACAGTAACGCCATAATATGGTTTAGAGGTTGCCTCTCCATAGCCTGAATATTTACCATCTTTCAGCGCAACAATTAAATTGGGTTGTGCATTATAAGATTCTCTTGAAATGGTAAACGTGTATCTTAATTTTAATTCGTATGGTTTTAAAATAACCTCCATAAAATAGCTTTAAATTATATATGAAAGTTAATAAAATTATACCTTTGATAAAAACGAAAACTTGAATTTATGCCTTTAGTTACACCGCTTTCAGCAGACCACGATTTGGAAACCAAAAAACTTGCCGAGTTCTTTAATGAAACCCTTGGGTTTTGTCCTAATTCGGTACTAACCATGCAACGCAGACCAGCCATTAGCAAAGCGTTTATTAATTTGAATAAAGCTGTAATGGCTAATGAAGGGCGCGTAACCTCTTCATTAAAACGCATGATTGCTTGGGTAAGCAGCAATGCTACGGGTTGCCGTTATTGTCAGGCACATGCTATACGAGCGGCAGAACGTTACGGTGCCGAACAAGAGCAACTCGATAATATTTGGGAATACAGAACCCATCCTGCTTTTAACGAGGCAGAACGTGCCGCCTTAGATTTTAGTTTGGCAGCATCTCAAATTCCTAATGCTGTCGATGAAACTATTAAAACGCGTTTACACGAACATTGGAATGAAGGCGAAATAGTAGAAATGTTGGGTGTAATTTCATTGTTTGGATATTTAAACCGTTGGAACGATTCTATGGGAACCTCTATTGAAGATGGTGCCGTTGAAAGTGGCGAACAATATCTTGGAAAACATGGATGGGGAAAAGGAAAACATGTTTAGATTGTTAGATAGTAGATTTTAAAATGCTTCGCTTATTTTGATTAACGATTAACCTATCTCACGATAGGTAGATCTACCAATAATTTTATTTAAGACCTTTCCGGAAATTTTTAATATTCTTTTTTAATATAATACCTCATTATAACTTTGATTCATAAAATATAGCTAATTAAAAAAATAATTAAGTGCCTTAAGGTTTCCCGCCAACTACAATCACAATCTCCCCTTTTGGTGGTTTGTTGGTGTAATACTCTAAAACCTCTTTAGCTGTTCCTCTTATGGTTTCTTCATAGAGTTTAGTAAGTTCTCTAGAAACCGAGACTTGCCTATCTTCACCAAAATACTCACAAAAATGAGTCAATGTTTTAATCAATTTATGTGGAGATTCATAAAAAATAATGGTTCTAGTTTCTTCTGCCAACAATAATAATCGTGTTTGTCGGCCTTTTTTAACGGGCAAAAATCCTTCAAAAATAAATTTATCATTAGGCAAACCTGAGTTTACTAAAGCAGGTACAAAAGCGGTAGCTCCTGGCAAACAGTCTACTTCAATATTGTTTTCAATACAGGCTCGCGTTAATAAAAATCCAGGGTCTGAAATAGCAGGTGTCCCAGCATCACTAATTAATGCAACCGTGGTGCCACCTTTTAGTTTTTGAATTAAATTTTGAACGGTTTTATGCTCATTATGCATGTGATGAGATTGCATATGCGTACTAATTTCAAAATGTTTTAAAAGTTTTCCAGAGGTGCGTGTGTCTTCAGCAAGAATTAAATCAACGTCTTTTAAAACCTCAACAGCTCTAAAGGTCATATCCTTTAAATTGCCTATTGGTGTGGGAACAATATAAAGTTTACTCATGAATTAAACTTGCTTTCAATAATTTCCATCAAACGATCTTCAACGTCTTCTTTACCAATCCAATTGTTATAGTCTGGTTTTACAATATTTTGAATAAGTTTACTCGCTTCGAAAAAACTACTAGAAGTATTTATTTGAGATAACACGCGTTCATAGTCTTCTGCTTTGCCTTCAAACAAGTGTTTAATAAATGCTAATTTATCATTTAAGCCAATATTTAGTGTATTCGCTTTCAACCTATCATTTAATGTTTTTTGCCTGTTTACTTCTACTTTATTGGCGTCTATAACAGGCTCAAACTCTGGCATATTTTTAAAACCTGCTGTTAATTCTTCAAAATCGGTTTCATAAATCCGTTTGATAGGTTCATTATCATCAATATCAGAATCGTCTTCCTCGGGCATATGCTCAACCATATCTTTAATGGTTTTCATACCTGGTTCCATAATGGAACCTTCATCTGCATCGTCAAGGTTAATGTAGATTTTATCTTCAACTTCTATGGTATCACTCAAGGTATTATTAAAAGCATTGTCAAGCATGCCAAAAAATGACGAATCATTTCCAATTGACGGAATATTATCTTCAAAATTATCATGGGCAAACTTTAATACAGACAATTTTTCAAAAAGAACGGATACTTCTGCATGCATTTTTATAACATCCTCTTTCCCTTTTAACTTGAGAATTCTGTGCGCTATACTTATCAATTCAGATTCCAATTTCTTCTTCATTGTTTTAATTTTTTAGAATTATATTATTTGGACTTTTATTTTTAATAAATTTACGTCACCTTTATGCAAACGAATATTTGATTTGTTTTAGTGTTAAAATTACAAAATGTTTCTTGAAAATACAGTAAATCATAAAGAACAATTTGGGTGGATTGAAGTAATCTGCGGCTCTATGTTTTCTGGTAAAACAGAAGAACTAATTAGACGTCTTAAACGTGCTCAATTTGCAAGGCAAAAAGTGGAAATTTTTAAGCCTGCAATTGATGTGCGCTATGATGAAGACATGGTAGTCTCTCATGATGCTAATGAAATACGCTCAACACCTGTTCCAGCGGCGGCAAATATTCCTATTCTTGCTGACGGTTGTGATGTGGTGGGCATTGATGAGGCTCAGTTTTTTGATGATGAAATTGTTCGTATATGCAATGATTTAGCCAACAAAGGGGTTCGGGTTATTGTAGCTGGTCTGGATATGGATTTTAAAGGTAATCCGTTTGGGCCAATGCCTAGTTTAATGGCAACCGCTGAGTATGTAACCAAAGTACACGCCGTTTGTACACGAACAGGGAATTTGGCACAATATAGCTACCGAAAATCTAAAAATGACAATCTTGTTATGTTGGGTGAGGTAGAAGAATATGAACCCTTAAGTAGAGCGGCCTATTATAAAGCCATGATGCGCGATAAAGTCCGTAATATGAAGGTTAATGATGCTGAAGAAGTGATTTCAAAACCTAAAAATTCGGATGCCTAAAGCCAAAGAAACCATCCTTGAAATTGATTTAAAAGCTCTTAAACATAATTTTGAGTATATAAAATCTAAAATTTCTCAAAAAACCAAAACTTTAGCAGTTGTTAAAGCGTTTGCATACGGCAGTGATGCTATTGAAATAGCGCTTTATTTACAACATCTTGATGTTGATTATTTTGCGGTCGCTTATGTAAAAGAAGGTATCGCTTTAAGACAAGCTGGAGTTAAAACACCTATATTGGTACTGCATCCACAGTCTGTAAATTTTAAAAAACTAATTGATCATTGTCTTGAACCTAGTTTATACAATGCTAAGATTTTAAATGAGTTTATAAAAGTATCTTCTGAAGAAAACCAAACGGATTACCCAATTCATATAAAATTCAATACAGGTTTAAATCGTTTAGGTTTTTTAGAACGCGATATTGATTATCTGGTATCTAAATTAGAAACAACCAAAAGTGTAAAAGTAAAATCTATATTCTCACATTTAGCGGCAAGTGAGGATTTAAACGAAAAAGAATTCACTTTAAATCAAATAAAAACCTTTCAAGTTATTTCTAAAGAATTTTGTTCTAAAATTAAAGATAAACCTTGGCTTCATATCTGTAATACATCTGGAATTCTAAACTATCCTGAAGCACATTTTGATATGGTTAGAACTGGCATTGGTTTATATGGTTTTGGTAATTCAGAAAAAGAGAACAAACACTTTAAACCTATTGGGACTTTAAAAACTATTATTTCACAAATTCATGTCATTGAAAAAGGCAAATCGGTTGGTTACAACAGAGCTTATAAAAGTGATACTGTCGTAAAAACTGCAACACTTCCAATTGGACATGCCGATGGTATAGGAAGGCAATATGGCAATGGAAAAGGATTTGTAATAATTAACAATCAGCAAGCGCCTATTATCGGAAATGTTTGTATGGATATGATTATGGTAAATATTACTAATATTGAATGCGAAGAAGGAGATGAAGTGGTTGTTTTTGGACCAAAATCTACGGCTGAGGAGTTGGCTCAACAAACAAACACTATTTCTTATGAGCTTATAACAGCCATTTCACAACGCGTTAAACGCGTCTTCATAAAATAATATTAAAAAGAAACTTTAAGTTTAGCTTTTTTGATTATTTTAGATTTTCACTAACTAAAACGTATAATCATGTTAAAAGAATTTAAGGAATTTGCAATGAAGGGCAATCTCGTTGATATTGCCGTTGCTTTTGTTATGGGTGCTGCTTTTAATAAAGTAGTGGCATCTTTCACTGGAGGTATTGTATCTCCATTAGTTGGATTAATTTTTAAATCAGACTTTAAAGATTTAAAATGGATTATTACTGAAGGAGTAGCCGATGAAGCAGGAAACCTTACTGGGGAAGTAGCTGTGCTTTATGGAAGTTTTATTACCAACTTAATAGACTTTATTATTGTTGCCTTTGTCATGTTTATGTTAATAAAAGGTATTACTAAAATGAAGAAAAAGGAAGAAGCAGCTGCACCTCCTCCACCTCCTGGTCCTTCCCAAGAGGATTTATTGACAGAAATAAGAGATTTGCTTAAAAAATAACTTTATGTTAAATAAATAACACTTTGTTATTTATTGTTAAAAAGACCTCGTTTTAAAAAAATGAGGTCTTTTTTTGGTTTTAAAAATAGAATTAATGCCTAATTTTGTTTACCAAATTTTATTAAAATAAAAAAATGAAAGTAGCTGTTGTTGGCGCCACTGGTATGGTTGGCGAAGTAATGCTGAAAGTTCTAGCAGAACGTAATTTTCCAATTACTGAATTATTGGTAGTGGCCTCAGAACGTTCGGTAGGTAAAAAATTAACGTATAAAAATAGTGAATACACCATAATAGGCTTAGCTGATGCTGTTGCTGCAAAACCAGATATTGCTATTTTTTCAGCTGGTGGAGGCACTTCATTAGAATGGGCTCCTAAATTCGCTGAAGCTGGAACTACAGTAATCGATAATTCTTCAGCATGGCGTATGGATCCAACCAAAAAATTAGTGGTTCCAGAAATAAATGCACATGAACTAACAAAAGACGATAAAATTATAGCAAACCCTAATTGCTCAACCATTCAAATGGTCTTGGCATTATCGTCACTTCACAAAAAATATAAAATGAAACGTGTGGTCGTTTCAACATATCAGTCGGTTTCTGGCACAGGCGTAAAGGCGGTTAAACAATTAGAAAATGAAATCGCTGGTATTGAAGGTGAAATGGCTTACCCTTATCCAATTGGTAGAAATGCATTACCACATTGTGATGTGTTTGAAGATAACGGCTATACTAAAGAAGAAATGAAATTAGCCAAAGAACCTCAAAAAATATTTAACGACAAAACGTTTTCTGTGACTGCTACAGCTGTTAGGATCCCTACTTCTGGAGGGCATTCAGAATCTGTAAATGTAGAATTTGAAAATGATTTTGAATTATCTGAAGTACGACAATTATTGAGCGAAACACCCGGAGTTATTGTTCAAGATAATACGGCAACAAACACCTATCCAATGCCTATTCTTGCCCATGACAAAGATGAGGTTTTCGTCGGTCGTTTAAGACGCGATGAATCACAACCAAACACATTAAACATGTGGATTGTTGCTGATAATTTACGTAAAGGTGCTGCAACTAATGCCATTCAAATTGGAGAATATTTAATAGAAAATAATTTAGTATAATCAACTTTAACAAACTAAACTTATACTAAACTTTAAGCTTCTACATTTTTTGTGGAAGCTTTTTTCTTTAAGGTTTATTTTTTTGACATCTTTAAAAGATATTATGGTAAATTTATTTGCAAAGTAAACACCCCTTTTTAACTAAAATATTTTTATATATTTTTGACATTAACCATCATTACATAACTTTGAAATATCCTAGAACAAAAACTATAAACACTGTTGACACCCATTTTGGTGTTGATATAAAAGACCCTTTTAGATGGTTAGAAGACGACAGAAGCAGTGATACCAAAGCTTGGGTAGACGCTCAAAACAAGATCACCTTTGATTATTTAAATAAAATCCCCTTTAGAAAAGACCTTAAAAAGCGTCTTACAAGTTTATGGAATTATGAAAAAATAGGAGCGCCTTTCGTTGAAGGAGATTACACCTATTTTTCAAAAAACAATGGGTTACAAAATCAAGATGTTTATTACAGAAAGAAAGGAGATGCTGAAGCTGAAGTTTTTTTAGACCCTAACACCTTTTCAAAAGACGGTACCATTTCACTTGATGGATTAAGCTTTTCAAAAAATGGAAAAATACTTGCCTATTCTATCTCTGAAGGAGGAAGTGACTGGCGTAAAGTGGTTATTATAGATGTTGAAACAAAAAATATTATTGAACAACCACTGATAGATATCAAATTCAGCCCTATTTCATGGTATAAAAATGATGGCTTTTACTATTCAAGTTATGATAAACCAAAAGGAAGCGAGCTGTCTGCAAAAACAGATCAACACAAAGTATATTACCATAAACTAGGAACTCCACAAAAAGAAGATAAATTAATTTTTGGTGGAACAGCAAAAGAAAAGCATCGTTACATCTATGGGACCGTTACAGAAGATGATAAGTATTTAGTATTAACACCGCGTATATCTACATCTGGGAACAAGTTGTATCTAAAGGATTTATCCGTTCCAAAAAGCAAATTGATAGCCATACTTAATAATACAGATAGTGATACTTTTTTAATTCAAAATCAAGAAAGCAACCTGTTTCTTATCACCAATCTTAATGCTCCAAATAAACGTGTGGTAATGGTTGATGCACAAAATCCAACACCAGAACATTGGGTTGATGTAATTCCAGAGACAGAACATGTATTAAATATTTCAACAGGGAATGGTTATTTATTTGCCGAATATATGGTAGATGCTATTTCAAAAATAAAACAATACGACTTTAACGGGACATTAATCAGAAATATTGAGCTACCTGGACCTGGTTCTGCTGGTGGTTTTTCAGGAAAAAAAAGCGATACTACTTTATATTATTCATTTACTAATTATAATACACCTTCAAGTCTTTATTCTTTAAATCCAAAAACAGGGGAAACTGCATTATATTGGAAACCTAGTATAGATTTTAACTCTAGTGATTTTGAAAGTAATCACGCGTTTTATACATCTAAGGACGGAACAAAAATCCCTATGATGATTACTCATAAAAAAGGGATTGAATTACATGGTAAAAATCCAACCATATTATATGGTTACGGCGGATTCAATATTAGTTTAACGCCTTCCTTTAGCATTACAAATGCTGTTTGGATGGAACAAGGAGGTATCCTAGCTGTTCCCAATTTAAGAGGTGGTGGCGAATATGGACGCGCATGGCATGATGCTGGAACGCAATTAAAAAAACAAAATGTATTTGATGATTTTATCGCTGCTGCCAAATACCTAATAACCAACAACTATACGTCTTCAGAATATTTAGCATTGAGAGGTGGTTCAAATGGAGGTTTATTGGTGGGTGCGGTTATGACGCAACGTCCTAATCTGGCTAAAGTAGCATTACCCGCGGTAGGCGTTTTAGATATGTTACGATATCATACATTTACAGCAGGTGCAGGTTGGGCTTATGACTATGGAACCGTTGAACAAAGCAAAGAAATATTCGAATACCTTAAAGGCTATTCTCCTGTTCATAATGTAAAAGAAGGCGTCAATTATCCTGCAACTTTGGTAACCACGGGAGATCACGATGACCGGGTAGTACCTGCGCATAGCTTTAAGTTTATCGCCGAATTACAACGAAAACAATCAGGAAACAACCCAACTTTAATTAGAATTGAAACCGATGCTGGTCATGGCGCAGGTACTCCTGTGAGTAAGACTATTGAACAGTATGCGGATATATTCGCTTTTACTCTATACAATATGGGTTATATCGCTTTACCCAAAAAAAAATAACCCATATCTTAAAAATTAAAACTACATGGAATTCAAGCGATTTTTTTATGGTATTTTTACAACATGTTACAGGTAAAAAACATTTCATTTGGCTATGGAAGTTCTCTCATTTTAAAGAATATTTCTTTTGAAGTTAATCAAGGCGAACACTTCGCTATTATTGGTGAAAGTGGTTCCGGAAAAAGTACGCTTTTAAAATTAATTTACGGAACATACGACCTAAATGAAGGACATATGTTTTGGAAAGAACAAGCTATTTTAGGTCCAAAATTCAATCTGATTATCGGACCTGATTATATGAAATACGTTGCTCAGGAATTTGATTTAATGCCTTTTACAACAGTTTCAGAAAACATAGGTGAATTTCTATCAAATTTTTATCCTGAGGAAAAACAAGAACGGATTACAGAACTTCTACAAGTAGTAGAATTAGAAGCTTGGGCTAACACTAAAGTAAAATTGTTAAGCGGCGGACAAAAACAACGTGTCGCCTTAGCAAGAGCCCTCGCGAAAGAACCTGAAATATTATTATTAGATGAACCTTTCAGTCATATTGACAATTTTAAAAAGCAATCTTTAAGAAGGCGATTTTTTAAACACTTAAAAGAAAAAAATGTTACTTGTATCGTGGCAACACACGATAAACAAGATGTCCTTGGTTTTTCTGATAAGATGATTGTTATTCACGATACTAAGGTTATAGCACAAAACACGCCCCAAAATATTTATAAAAATCCTGAAATTCCACTTATAGCTTCATTTTTTGATGAATTTAATATTTTTAAACCGCAAGGAATTAAATATGCCCATGAGCTTAAAATTGTTGACCAATCAGGTTTAAAAGGAATCGTAAAAGCCTCTTATTTTAACGGAAACTCATGGCTTATCGAAGTAGCATACAACGCTAAGACTATTTTTATTAAACATCATTCTCAATTAAAAGAAAACACCACTGTCTCTTTTAAAATAATTAACTAGCCTATTTGTCAAACGATTTTAATAACGCGGGTAAATAAAATATATCTGTAATTAAGGCTATGGCGACCGTTATAGCACATAGTAATCCAAAATCTCTAACCGAAGGTACCGCACTTGAACTTATTATTAAAAACCCAGCTACCAAAGCTATGGTCGTTGAAAAAAGGGCACTTCCTGTATAAAGCATGGCATTATTCATTCTCTTTTCTGGCGAACCAGAAATGGTTTTACTGCGACGGTATTTATAGACTAAATGAATCGTATCGTCCATCGCGATACCCAACATAATAGGTGTAATCATAGCGGTTGTAACATCCAACGGAATTTGTAAAAGACTCATAAAAATGGCTAATATCGCCAAAGGTAAAATGTTAGGTATTAATACCAAAAGCGTTGTTTTTATACTTTTAATAAAAAACCATAAACATAAAAAGGCAATAAAAAAGGCAGCGAAAAAGGACTTAAACTGCGTCTCTAAAATAAAATTATTGAGTTGTGCAAAAACAACCGCAAAACCATTAATCTTTAATGAATAATCCTTTGAATTAGGTGTACTATCAAAATCATTTTGAATATCTAATATTAGCTGTTCTAACTCAGCCGTGTTGATTTCTTTAAAACTTAAAGTAATTCCGGCAGATTTAACATCTTCAGAAAATAATTTAAAAAAGCTATTGTCATTATTATCGATTCCTGATAATGTATTCTCTATTGTTTCTTTGGATACAGTACCAAAAGAAGCTAGTTTGTTGCGCTTCTCTAAAAACGATTTTATATTCACTACGGAAACTGGAGCAGAAATAAACGGATTATTTTCAAGTTTCGTCTGAAAGTTTTCAATGAATGTAATCGCCTCTTTATTTACGATAGTTTCTTCACCTAATGTCGTGATATTTAATTGCAATCTTGAGCTTCCTTGTAATTGACTTTCAACGACTCTTAAATCTTGTTTTGCTTTACTTTCAGCCAACAGATCAAGAGAATTCGTGTCTATTTTAACCTGAAAAATGGCATATATTCCATAGATTAAAATAAGGGTAAATATTACAACAATACTTATATTATATTGGGATGTAATTCTGTTTAGCCATCCTATAAAATTGGTTTGGCTGATTTTTTTAAAGGACACTGTGGGTTTGGCTGATTTAAAACTCAAACTCATAAAACTAAACCCGATAATAGTAATAACATAAACCAACAAAAAGCTCAAAAACAAGCCTATACAGGTAAAAATTCCCATGTTTTTAAAAGCGGGTAATGGCGACAAGTATAAGGCAAAATAGCCCACAAAAGTTGTTAAAGTTGTATAAAAACAAGGGGTAAAACTCTTTCGAACCGCGAGCGCTATCAATGCTCTTTTTTGTCGTTCGGTATTAGCGATGCCTTCCTTATGATAAATATTAATAATATGCACCGCATCGCTTACACTATACACCATTAGAATGGTTGGAATAAGCATAGAAATCATATTCAAAGTAAATCCAAATGACGTAATAATACCAAATAAAAGCGTAACAGGAACCGCAACTGAAAGCAGCGAGACAATTAAATAACGCCTGTTAGGCAGCAAAAATAACAACATTAATGTTATGACCAACACCGTTAAAACACCAAACATTAAGCTTTCTTTGAAAATGCCTTGGCTGTAGGCTTCGTTTAAAACAGGCGGGCCGGTTAGATAATAGGTTTCATACTCTTTATCTATCTTATTTGTAAGTTCCCCTAAAATATGTTGACGTTGATTTTCAATGGTTGGAGTTGGATTAAGCTGAATGTAAAAAAATAGATTTTTATAATCGTTAGAAACCAATTGCGATGTGATATTCGGTAATTTAGAAAAGAGATTTTTTAAACCGTTTTCACTTCGTTTGGAATTATATAAATCATCAAATACTATTTTTTTATTGGAGTAAATAGGATATTTTGCCTTTGCTAAACTAAAGGTGGTTTTTACATACGAAAGCGAATCTATCGCCCGATGAAGTCTCGATAAAGTCTCGATTTCGTTAGAATCCAACGCATTTTTAGCTGGAAACATGGCAATATATATTTCATCGGAGCCAAATTCTTCCTGAAAATCGATATATGCTTTATAACTTGGGTCGTCTTCTAAAAACCAAATAGACAACGAATTATCTATTTTAAGATTTTTTAGTGTTTGAAATCCTGAAACCCCCATTAAAACAAATAGGATAGCAATGATTGCGAATCGATACCTAATAATTTGTTTTATAATCTGTTCTATTTGCTTCATCGCTAAATTTTATAAAATCTCCCTTTAGGTAATTTTGGTGATAGCAAAAGTACTGTTTCTAAATTGAATAGAATCCCCAACTTGCTTTGCTAACAAAGCTTTTGCAATAGGTGTTGAAAAAGAAATCGCATAAAATTTATCGTTGTTATAAAGTAACTCTCCAGCGCTAATGGATATAAAATAATGATGTTGCGACGTATAAACCAAACTTCCTAAACCGACTTTATTTGAGGTCGTTTCTATGTTAATTTTTCGAAGTCCTTGTTTTAAATTTTGAATACCTGCTAATTGTTGCCCTAGCTTTTCACGGTCAAGCTGAAGCATCGCTCTACCCGTTTCATGCTTATCGCCAGCAGTGCTTTTTGTTTCTGAAGACAATGATTCATACACTTCGCTAATCGCTTTTTGAATGGTATTCAAACGCGCATCAACAAAATTCAGACACTGTTTATAGAGTGCTTTTTTAATCTCTAAATCGGTATTCACTCCTTAATATTATAATCTAATTTGCCAAAGAAATTCATCTGTCTAACAATCCAGTTTTTTCTGCCTTGAATATAATTAGTAGCGGGATTCGCTCTGTATTTTAATGGATTTGGAAGAATAGCCGCGATGGCAGCCGCCTCATTTTTATTCAGTTTTATGGCCGGTTTTTTAAACCAAAATTTTGAAGCTTCTTCAACGCCATAAATACCATTACCCATTTCAATACTGTTTAAATATACTTCCATAATGCGTTCTTTAGACCAAAATAATTCAATTAAAAAAGTAAAATATGTTTCGAGTCCTTTTCTAAACCAACTGCGTTGTGGCCATAAAAATACATTTTTAGCTGTTTGCTGACTAATCGTACTACCGCCTCTTACCCGTCTTCCTTTTTTATTATAATCAATAGCCTTTTCAATGGCTTCAATATCAAATCCACGATGATTTAAAAAGTTTTGATCTTCACTACATATAACGGCTAATTGTAGATTTTTAGACATCTCTTCAATGGAAATCCAATCATGTTTTAAGACTACTTTTTTGTCGTTTCGAAGTTGTTCAACGTTTCTTATTAGCATTAATGGTGTGATTGGTACCGGCACCCATTTGTATAGAATAACAATAGCGACGGAAAACACAAAAAACCATAAAATCAGTTTATAAATAAATATGAAGAGTTTTTTTATCATGTTAATCTATTAACTGGGCTAAATCATTACCAATTATAGACCCAATGGCAACACCCATACCTCCAAGCCTGACACCACAAAACACATGATTTGATACCGGTTTTACAATGGCCTTCTTTTTATTTCCAACGCCCATAATGCCGCTCCATCTATGTTCAATTACAAAAGGAGTATGAGGCAAAATGGTTAATTTTAATAGATGTTCTAATCTGTTTTGAATGAACGCTGTTTGGTCAAAACTCATGGTTTCTTCTCCTTTAAAATCAAGATTTCTGCCACCACCAAACAAAATTCTATTATCAATATTTCTAAAATAATAATAGCCTTTATCTAAATGAAACGTGCCTTTAATGTGTAAATTATTTATAGGCTTTGTTATTAATACTTGCGCTCTTGCTGGTTTTACGTGTTCATTAATAAGTTGTGAAGCAAAACCATTGGTAGCAATCAATAATTTTGAAGTAGAAAACTCCAATAGATTTGTTTTTACAGTTACTGAATGGTGTAACTCCTTATGCGCCTCAACCGTAATATTATTTAATATTTGAATACCTTTATCTCTTGCTTTTTTTAGCAAAGATTTCATCATGTTTCCTGTATCGATCTGCCCTTCAAACTTATTAAAAATATACTGTTCGTGAATATTATTAAAACCGAAACTATTTTCTTGTACACTAAAAACATCGGCATTAAAAAGGGGTTTTAAAAAGGTGTTTATTTGTTCTCTTTGCGATAAACAATGTTCAAAAAGAGCGGTATCGTCTTTAGAAAAAAGTTCGTACCCTCCATATTGCAAATACTTTAGGTTTTTA
This sequence comes from Yeosuana sp., assembly GCF_057126245.1. NCBI lineage: Bacteria > Pseudomonadati > Bacteroidota > Flavobacteriia > Flavobacteriales > Flavobacteriaceae > Yeosuana > Yeosuana sp. The sequence goes on from NZ_DBNGMQ010000101.1 coordinate 24,831, forward strand.
TCGCCTAAGTTTTTTCGTAAAAGATGTAAGCCTTGAACACGTTTTTTTACAATCTCAAAAACCTCTTCTTCTGAATGTGTTTTTAAATCGTCAAGAATTTCACTGAGACTTCCAAAACAAGCAAATCCTGCATTTTTTGTACTTGCGCCTTGTGGAAGTGTTCCCTTTTCAAGCACTAGAATATTGGCTTTAGGGAATCGTTTTTTTAGAGATAATGCACAACTTAGTCCCACAATACCGCTACCAACGATGGTATAATCTATATTTGAAAACCACGATTTTATTTCCCAGTATGATAAATTCACTCCTAACATTTTATTATGGGAATTTACTAAATTTTGTGTTAAGGATGGAAGCGGCATCCTTTTTGTTTTTTACAAAAGATATAGCGTACAGCCCGACGGTTCTTTGGGAAAAAAGAAAACGTAACACCATAAAAAAAGCTCCGAAAAAAATTTCAGAGCTTTATGTTTTATTCTTCGATTTGATTTTCTATAACAAAGTCTTCCATAAACTTGGTGGTATAATTACCTGCTATGTAATCTGGATGCTCCATTAATTGCCTGTGGAATGGTATGGTTGTTTTGATACCTTCTATCACAAACTCCTCAAGAGCGCGTTTCATTTTGTTAATGGCTTCTTCTCTAGTTTGCGCCGTAGTAATTAACTTGGCGATCATAGAGTCATAATTTGGCGGAATGGTATAACCTGCATACACATGCGTATCTAAACGAACACCGTGACCACCTGGTGCATGTAATGTTGTTATTTTTCCTGGCGAAGGTCTAAATCCGTTATAAGGATCTTCAGCATTAATTCTACACTCAATAGCATGAAGCTTTGGTGTATAGTTTTTTCCTGAAATTGGCACACCAGCTGCTACCAGAATTTGTTCACGTATTAAATCGAAATCAATAACCTGCTCGGTTATTGGATGTTCAACCTGAATACGTGTATTCATTTCCATGAAGTAAAAATTTCTGTGTTTATCGACCAAAAATTCGATGGTTCCTGCGCCTTCGTATTTAATATATTCTGCCGCTTTTACAGCAGCTTCACCCATTTTTTTACGTAACTCTGTAGTCATAAATGGCGAAGGTACTTCTTCTGTTAGTTTTTGATGACGACGTTGAATAGAGCAATCTCTTTCTGATAAATGACAGGCTTTTCCTGAAGAATCACCTACAATTTGTATTTCAATATGTCTTGGTTCTTCAATAAGTTTTTCCATGTACATATCGTCATTTCCAAAAGCTGCTTTACTTTCTTGACGTGCAGAATCCCAGGCATCTTTTAGGTTTTCAGGTTTAAAAACACCTCGCATTCCTTTACCACCACCACCTGCAGAGGCTTTAAGCATAACAGGATATCCTACTTCTTCAGCTACTTTTATACAATCTTCAAATGACTTAATAATGCCATCACTACCTGGTACACAAGGCACACCTGCAGCTTTCATAGTTGATTTTGCATTGGCTTTATCGCCCATTCTATCAATCATCTCTGGAGACGCTCCTATGAATTTAATCCCGTGTTCTCCACAAATTTTTGAGAATTTAGAGTTTTCAGATAAAAAGCCATAACCTGGATGTATCGCATCGGCATTTGTGATTTCTGCAGCAGCAATAATATTAGACATTTTTAAATAGGATTCGGTGCTTGATGGTGGACCTATACAAACAGCTTCGTCTGCAAATTTAACATGTAAACTTTCTGCATCTGCAGTAGAATAAACGGCCACTGTTTTAATGCCCATTTCTTTACAGGTTCTAATAACACGTAATGCTATTTCCCCCCTATTGGCAATTAGTATTTTTTTAAACATAACGTTTGGTATTAAAAATTTCAAATTCCAATCGCCAAATTCCAAATATTGGATTTTGAGATTTGTATATTGGAATTTTTAATGGTTATGATGGATCTACTAAAAATAATGGTTGATCGAATTCAACAGGAGAAGAATCGTCAACTAATATTTTAACAACTTTTCCAGAAACTTCAGATTCAATTTCGTTAAAAAGTTTCATGGCTTCGATAATACACAGTACATCACCTTCAGCAATCGTTTGTCCGACCTCAACAAATAAAGGCTTGTCTGGAGAAGGCTTTCTATAGAAAGTTCCTATAATGGGTGATTTAATTGTTATATATTTTGAATTGTCTTCGGCACTTGATGCAGGTGCTTGAGCTTCTGCTTGAGGTGCTGATTCTGCAATTGGAGCAACTACTTGAGGCATTTGTGCTGCTACTGGAGCATATTGTATAGCTGTGGCTTCTGGTTCTGATCCTGTTTTGATGGTAATTTTAATATCCTCCATCTCAAGTTTAACCTCACTTGCTCCTGATTTGGCGACAAACTTGATTAAGTTTTGAATGTCTTTTAACTCCATAATTTTGGTTTTAATTAATTAGTTTTTTGAATTATATGCCCATTTTAAATAAATGGCTCCCCAGTTAAATCCTCCTCCAAAAGCAGCGAAAATTAAATTATCACCCTTTCGAAGTTGTGATTCGTAATCATTTAATAATAACGGTAAAGTAGCCGATGTGGTATTTCCATATTTGTGTATGTTCATCATCACCTTGGCTTCTTCTAAATTTATTCTTCTGGCTGTCGCATCAATAATACGTTTATTCGCTTGATGTGCTACCAACCAATCAATATCATGATTAGTAAGGTTATTTCTTTCTGAAATTTTCATAGCAGCGTCTGCCATATTAAACACCGCATTTTTAAATACCGTTTGCCCTTCTTGAAACGCAAACTGTCCGCCTTTTTCCAGTATTTCTGGAGTCAGCGCAAATGAAGACCCCCCATAAGTGGCTTGTAGAAATTCTCTGCCAGTACCATCGCTTCTTAAATATTCGTCTTGCATTCCTAAATTTTCTTCATTAGGCTCAAATAATACAGCGCCCGCCCCATCACCAAAAATAATACAAGTCGCTCTATCTTTGTAATTAATTAAAGATGACATTTTATCGGCACCTATTAAAAGCACATTTTTATAACTGCCAGATTCAATATACTTGGCAGCAACAGACATACCAAACAAAAAGCTGGAACATGCTGCATCTAAATCGAATGAAAATGCATTAACCGCTCCTATATTAGTAGCTGTGTAAGCAGCTGTAGATGCTGCTTTCATATCTGGAGTTGCAGTTGCAACAATTACCAGTTCAATATCTTTAGGGTCTATTCCTTTTTTATTAATAAGGTCTTGAGCCGCTTTAATAGCAAGGTAAGAAGAACCTTTACCTTCCTCTTTAAGAATTCGGCGTTCTTTAATACCTGTTCTAGAAGTTATCCATTCATCATTCGTATCAACCATAGTCTCAAGAATCTGGTTGGTTAATACGTATTCTGGTACATAAGCACCTACAGCGGTAATGGCTGCTGATATTTTACCCATAACTTTTCTAGTTAATTTGACCAAAAAATCATTAAAATGACCAAAAATTTCAAAAATTTGTTCAAAATACTAATTTTTGACCTAATTATGACGCAAATTAAGTTGTTTTTGGCTGATAGAAAAACTTATCATAAAAAAAACGCTCACTAAGGAGCGCTTGATACGATACATTTATTGTTTTTTAAGCAATGTTTTCAACTGCTTCAGTGTTGTCAATTAAAACTTGACCTCTGTAGTATAATTTACCTTCGTGCCAGTGAGCTCTGTGGTATAAGTGAGCCTCACCTGTTGTTGGACACGTTGCAATCTGTGGCGCAGTTGCTTTGTAATGCGTTCTTCTTTTATCTCTTCTTGTTTTCGAGATTTTTCTTTTAGGATGTGCCATTTTTTATATTTATTTATCCGTTAATAGTTTCTTTAATGTATTCCAACGAGGATCAATGTCCTTATCTTCTTTAGTTTCGTCGTCAAGCTTTGGGCTTAACTCTTTTAATTTTTCAAGTATATCTGAATTTAATGTTCCGTCTTCAACACCAGGATGCACACGTTTAATAGGGACAGCTAATACAATTAATTCATAAATATATTGCTGTATATTAATTTCATAAGCGCCATGAGGAAGAATTAGAATGTCGATGTTTTCATCATTATATTCTTCTCCAAAATTCACTACCAATTCAAAATCATTATTAATGACTTGGTCAAATGGCTCATTTGTTAAATCACAATTTATATTAACTGATCCTGAGATTTTAAAATTTAGCTCTAATAATGTGGTGTTTTTTAACAGTGAAACATCAACATGTACTTTAACATCATTAAAATCTTCATACTCAAAATATTCAAAGAACGCTTTCTCAATTTCAAAATTAAAATGATGTAACCCTAATTTTAACCCTATAAAAGGGATTGTAAACTCTTTTAATGGCTTCATCATCACTTCTAATTTGAGCCTGCAAATATATAAATTTTTAATTTATGCAACAGCACTTATAAACATTTTTTTGTTTATAATTTTTTTTCTGTTTGCTTTAATGAATTTGATGTAAGCTGTTCATAATCAAATCTATTGTTAAAAATTTGAATGGCCGTGAAAACGGCTTCTTTAAAAGACCCTTCGTCTGCAATTCCTTTTCCCGCAATTTCATAAGCAGTTCCATGGTCTGGAGAGGTTCTTATTTTACTTAAACCGGCGGTATAATTGACGCCTTGACCAAAAGAAAGTGTTTTAAATGGAATTAATCCTTGATCGTGATAAGAGGCTATAATGGCATCAAAATTTTTGTAATTATTAGACCCGAAAAAACTATCGGCTGCATAGGGTCCGAAAACAAGCTTACCACTTTCTTTAATTTTTTTCAGCGTTGGTCGCATAATGTCGTCGTCTTCATTTCCTATAACACCATTATCCCCTGTATGCGGATTGATTCCTAAAACCGCTATTTTGGGTCTGTTTATTTTAAAATCTTTCTTAAGTGTTGTGTAAATAGTATCTATTTTCTTTTCAATTAAATCTGCCGAAATCTTAACGGCCACATCTTTTACAGGCACGTGATCTGTTAGCAAACCTACTCTTAAGGTATCTCTTACCATGAGCATGAGGCTATCACCTTCAAGTTGTTCTGCTAAGTAATCTGTGTGTCCAGGAAATTTAAATGTTTCAGACTGAATGTTATGTTTATTAATGGGTGCCGTTACCAATACGTTAATCGTATTGTTTTTTAATGCTTTTGTGGCTTCCTGAAGGGATTTAATGGCATATTCTCCTATTTTAAAATCCTCCTTACCAAATTCAATAGTTACCGGTTCTTTCCAACAGTTTAAAACATTCACCCTGCCGTGCACCAATTGATTAATAGCATTAATATCATTAAAGTTAATGGTTGATTTAAAATGATTTTTTAAGAAAGTCATAACCTTTGATGATGCAAAAATTACGGGCGTACAAAATTCTAAAATTCTAGAATCTTCAAATGTTTTTAACACAACCTCTCCGCCAATACCATTTAAATCTCCTATGGATATTCCCAGTATTATATTTTCTGCTTTCTTCATTAAAAATGATACGTTTTGTTTGTAATTTTGTTACTGCAAATTTAACTAAATAAACAGATAATAATATGTTTACCGGAATAATTGAAGATATGGGTATTGTAACTAATTTACGTAAGGATTTAAACAACCTTCATATTTCAATAAAAAGTGGAATTACTCCTGAATTAAAAATAGACCAAAGTGTTGCTCACAATGGTGTTTGCTTAACGGTCGTTGATATTAAAGACGATGTTTATACCGTTACCGCCATTAAGGAAACCTTAGATAAATCAAACCTAGGTGTTTTAAAAATTAATGATAAAATTAATTTAGAACGCGCTATGAAACTTGGTGACAGGCTCGATGGCCATATGGTTCAAGGGCATGTAGATCAAACCGGTACGTGTACCGAAGTTTTAGAAACTGAAGGCAGTTGGATGTTTACCTTTCAATATGATTCAACTTTAAATAACATTACTATCGAAAAAGGATCTGTTACCGTTAACGGTACGAGCTTAACTGTTGTCAATTCTAAAAAAGATTGTTTTAGTGTGGCTATTATACCTTACACGTATGACCACACCAATTTTTCTACCTTTAAAATAGGATCTATAGTCAATTTAGAATTTGATGTTTTAGGGAAGTATGTCTCTAAGTTGCTTGATTTAAAAAAGTAACTATTTGTTACTTAATATTTTTTTTACACCATAAAAGATAGCAACAAAGGCTCCTAACAATACACCTCCATCAATAGGAAAACCCGGTGGATCTGGAGGAGGGCCAGGTGCTGGTAGCTGGGCCATGCATACAAAACTTATTAATACAAATAAGATTGAGGCAGAAAGTCTTTTATTTTGCATATTCATTTCACGGCAAATGTATAAAAAAAAGCGAGTATCCAATAAAATTAGAATCCTTTTTGCTAAAAAAATATCTATAAAATACGCCTTTTCATCGACGAAATACTTAATCAGCTCTTTCGTTTTTCTTTTTAAAAACGTAATTAAACTTAAAAAAGTGTGTTCTAATCAATAAAATAATTCTTAACATTTCACCATACCGTAAATATACAGACATATTAGTTTTTATATAGATTTTTGCTTTGCTATTTATTTAAAAATGGGATTTAAAAATAGTGTATATAAATAAAAAAGGAGCGGTTTGTTTGTATTAAACAAGCCGCTCCTTTTAACTGTATTCAGATACTACATCTGTAAATAAGTTATTATTGTCTTACCAATTTCAAGCTAGAAAATCCTTTATCTGTATAGATTTTAGCAAAATATAATCCTGATTTAAGTTGAGAAGCATCAATTCTAGCTTCTACAGCTTCAGGTTTTAAAGAGATAACACTTTTACCTAAAATATCGAACACTTCAATAGATGACATTTTAATATTTTGTGTTTTAACTGTCCAGCTATCTTGAGAAGGATTAGGGTATGCGCTAAGACCAGCGATTTCAATACTCTTAGTACTAAGGGTTGCGACATTTTGGATGTCATCAAAATAGAAAGTAGAAGCAGCTGTACCATCTCCTACTACGGTAAGATCAGGTATAATTACAAACTTATTTTGATTCATATTTGTGACTGCAGAAAAGTCCCAAACTAATGTTTCCCACTCGGCGGTCTTTGTAGTTAGTTGTATCTGATCACCACTATTATTACCTCCATCACCACTATTTTCTGATTTTAATGTAATCTGACTACCAATCGGTGCTTCAGTCCAAATGTTTAATACAATGTAAGGTTTTGCAGCAAAATCAAAATCCGTAGCCGTTAATATAAAAGCACCTGCCCAAGGCTGTCCGCCATCTCTAACAATTTTTAAAAGGTTAGTACTGGTGTTACCAGTGCTTTGTGGTGCTGCAACTGGCTCAACGGTAGCTGTAGCGCCATCAAACGCAATAACATCTGCAGTTACAGGAGTGGTTTCAAAATCATATGGCATATCAACTTGAGCAAAACCAAGTGACGCCATTAAAATAAAAATCAATAAAGTAATTTTTTTCATCATAAGTATTTATTTATAGTTAATAAAATTAATTAATGGAAATTTAGCAATGACAATATGTTCAAAAACTAATTCCAAGTGTCTAATATAAAGAATAAAATTTAATAAAATAGATTTACACCCAAACAAAAAATATACAATGTAAAAAAAGGCATGTTTTAAAATAAGTGCAATACAGCTAATTAAACTGACGCTTTGTCGATTATTACGATCGTTATAACCATCTTACATAATATGTGTTGTGGTAATGTTGTGGTAAAACAGATATTGAGGTGTGTCTTAATTAACAACAGGGTATAAAACATTTTGTAAAACCATATTATAAATTACTAATACATAAATTTCATAAAGACTTTTGTTATATTTATAAAACTGAATACGCTAATTATTATAGCGGAATATACTTAGTGATGCGTTATTATTAGTGACCAAAATTAAGTCTTTACTGTTCACTTTTATGGTTTTAACTAATCGACTATCAGTTGGACTATAAAAGCCGCTTTGCGTAGGAGGCATGAATTCAAAATTATTTTTGCCATCTCCTATTAACACGCTTCCAAAACCTGCATCATAACGTGTTGTTTCAACCTCAACACCGTAATGATTACCAACAATAAGTATATCTTTATATCCATCGTTATTTACATCGCAAATTAAACTAGATTTAATTGGAGATATTTGTGCTTCAATGGGTAATTGTTTTCTAATAAGCTTCCCATCTTTATTGATTAAAATGATGCTTTCGAAATTATTGATTCCATAAACAAAAGCCTCATCTACTTTTTCTTTAGGTAAAATATCAACTAGTTTGGATGAAGCGAAACTATGGTAGTCCTTAAATTTTTCTGCTACAAAAGGCATTTGTTGACTGGTACACTCTCTGCCACGAACAGGTACATAATCATCTTTATAAAATTTTGCTAAAACAATATCGTTAGTTCCATTATTATCAAAATCATTTGCATACAATTTAAAAGGGTGTTCTTGGGATGCCTTAAATTTATTATTATTCCCAAGATTACCAATAATATAATCGTCATCACCATCACCATCCAAATCACCTGCTGTAATAGACCACCAAAGTCCTCTAGTATCTTCTAAACCATACTCTTTTGAGTGATTTGAAAATATTCCCTTATTGTTTTTTAAAAGAGTTATTTCCATCCACTCTCCAACAACAATTAAATCTTCATCGCCGTCCTTATCAATATCTGTAAAGGCAACATCTGTAACCATGCCAATATTTTTTAAATCAGGAGCTATTTTTATTGGCGCTTTTTTAAAAGTGCCGTTGTCGTTTATCAGAAAATAGCTGCTTGCAGGATATCCATACTGACCAGGAACGAGACGTATGCCAACGAATATATCCAGATCACCATCATTATCGATGTCAGAGGCTTTTATACACTGTGAACTTTCAAAAATATTTGGAAGTGAATTTAAATCTTTGATAAATTCTCCTTTTCCGTTATTTATATATATTCTGTCTTGTAATAGGCTATTACCTCTTTTTACTTCACTACCACCACTAGCAACATATAAGTCTAAATCGTTATCGCCATCAATATCTATAAACAAGCAACCTAAATCTTCTGAAGTTTTATCATTTTCCCATGGTTGAGACCTACTTTTGACGAATTTCGCGTGATTATTTTGAATATAAAGGACTCCACTTTGTCCAGCTGCACCTCCTAAAAATAAATCTTCTAAACCATCATTATTAACATCTGCTATAGCAGTAAAAGGTCCGTTTTGAGAAACATTATGCGGTAATAATATTTCTTCCTTTAACTCATCGAATTCATTTTCTTGATGTTTATATAAAATCCCGGTTTCTATGGGGTTAACCGCCGTTAAAATAGGATCGTTGGTTTCTTTAGTAGTAACAGAAACAGTTGCATTAGTATGTTTAACAGTTAAGGTTTTATTTGCACCCACATTATTGATAATCTGAGTTTTTCCGTCTGGCCAAATTATTTCTACTTTTTCAACTTGAATATCTTTCCCTAACCCAAAAAAGAGTCCAGGCTGTACAGAAGACAGATAACCTCGTGATACAAAATTATTAGCTATTTGTGTTTTTCCATTATGCTGAATGATTGCTTTTGCTCCATATCCATAGGTATTACTTAAATATCCTTCAAATTCAATTTGAATTGAATTTCCAGTCGCTTCATTTTCGTATATGGAAGCTGGCGCATCCATATTATTAGTAATAATGTCTAAATCACCATCATTATCTAAATCACCATAAGCCATACCACTTGAAAAACCAGGATTATTAAACCCCCAATCGTTTGTAACTTTTTGAAATTCTAGGTTGCCTTTATTTCTAAATATATAGTTAGGCAATGGTATTGAAGGGGCTAATTTGCTAATCTTAAAAAATTCCTCACTTGAAATATTAGGGTCAAGATTATTTACAACAGTTAAATAATCATTATTTCTAACATCTTTTTTTATACCATTTGATATTACAACATCTTTAAAACCATCATTATCCAAATCAGCTAATAAACCAGCCCAACTCCAATCACTTAGGCCAACTCCTGCCATATTAGCAACATCATAAAAATGACCATTTCCTGTGTTCACTTGCAATGTATTGAACATATATTGATAATGTTTACCTAAACTAACTACTTTATTAAATTCTTCAGTACTCATCGATCCCATATTTGTTTTAGAACGATAATGGTCATCCGAAGACATGTCTAATGTAATAAGATCTATTAACCCATCATTATTAATATCTCCAGTATCCGTGCCCATACAAAACCTTGAAATGTGTTTTAAATTTTCATGTATTACATTTTTAAAGGTGCCATCACCGTTGTTATAATACATAAAATCTGGTTCTTCATAATCGTTTGATACGTATAAATCAACGAAACCATCGTTATTAAAATCTGTAGCATTAACACTTAAACCATATGTTAAATCAGTCGATATTCCCGCCTGTTTGGAGATGTCTATAAATCTACCATTATCATTTCTATATAATTTATCTGTGTAAAATTTTATTTGACTATTTGATATGTTATGAAGAAGAAACATTTTTTGATCTGGAGGCTGATTTGCTTGGTACATATCTAAATCGCCATCATTATCCATATCAAAAAAAACAGCTTGAGTTGAGAAACCTACATCAGCTAAACCGAATTTCATTGCTGATTCAGTAAATGTAAGGTCCTGATTATTTATATATAATTGGTTTCTGCAATCTTCTAGATTCAAAGAATTTCCATTTCTGCTTACATAAATATCGAGATAACCGTCCGCATTCACATCAGCCATAGTTACCCCCCAGGTCCAACCAGAATTTTTTGCAGCCTTTGATTTTTTAGTAATATCTTCAAATTTAAAATTCCCTTTATTAAGATATAACCTATCTGAAACTTGATTTCCGCCAAAAAAAACGTCTGGTAAGCCGTCATTATTTATATCTCCAATGGCAATACCGGCTCCATTATAAATTTGACTATAAAAAAAATGATTAAAGGTTTTGGTTTCATTGATTGAATTGTTAAAATCTATTCCTGTTTCTTCAGATGGTAACAATTTAAATCCTCCAACTAATTTATCGGGGTTTAGATTTCTCTTAGCTTTCTGACAAGAAATAAAAAAAATGCAGACTAATATGAAACTTAGATACTTTTTCATGACCATTTAATTTGACTTAAAACAATAGATTTAAATATAAAGAATTCCTGTTGTAATATCATAAAGTTATCTGTTAATTTCAGATATGGAAAACTCCTATTGCTAATCTAATTATTAGCCAATAGGCCTCTCATAACCAATTTAGGTGTTCTATCAATTTTAAATAATCCCCAATGCTTTTCGGGCTCTAGAGGCTCTGGAGATCCTTTCCATTCTTCATCAAATGCTTCAAAAACAAAGGTTAGTATTTGTTCTTCGTTACTCCAGCTAACCAAATCGTGGTAATAAATTTCCTGGTTTTCTTCGCTTACATTTGAAGGGTCAATCCCTCTCCCATTAGAATTGGTTGCCCAACCTGCCTCTGTAATCACTACTGGTACGTCTGGATATTTATTAGCCACCGCATAATAATTGTGCTTGGTATATTCTAAGGCATCATGAATATGTTTATATTCCCAAACCGGATAGGTGTGTATCGAAATAAAATCAATTTCTGCTACCAAATCTTGTAGCTTGTCTAGCCAAGGTGCATAATTTTCACAAAAGGTTACCGGTTGTTTAGCGCCTTTCTTAATCGTTTTCACAAAATCAATCACTCTTTTTACAGGAACATAATGATCGGTCCAATCAACACAAGCCTCATTACCAGCAGATAATGAAAATATAATGTCGGGAAATTGATTTGCTAAACTAACGAGTTTATTAATCTGTTTTTCATTAATCTCCATATTTTCCTCGAGCTGTTCCTCAGAATGAGTAGCACCCCAAGGGCAACCGAAATTATTCATTTCTGCAACAATATAAGCGCCCAGCATAACTTTAAAATCTAATTCTTCTTTCTGTATAACCTCTAGGACAATTTCTGCATGTTTATCGCAATCATAAAGTCTAAGGTATTTCCATTGTCCTTGCAGAATTAAAAGGTCTTCTTTAATTTGATTGTAAGTTGGATACACTCCACCTGGATGTTGTCCTTTTCTAAAACCCGAATAGCAAATAGCATTGGCAAAAGGAAGGTTTAATTTATTGGTTAAGTTCATCTATAACTACTACTTTTTTAAACTGATTAAAATTTAACTTTTCATGTTTGTATCTAAGTCCGCAATAAATAATAAATAATTTTTGAAATCAAATTTGTGCATAGAAATTCGTCAAGACTCCTATTTTAACCTATAACCGAAAAAAAAGCGTCTTAAAAAGGGTAAAAAAAATCAATACATGTTATGGTAATTCATATAAAAGTGCGAGCCTAAATTAATAGGCTCGCAAGTAATACAATTAAAATTTTAGCTTTTCATGTTTATCCCAAAGCCCCCAATAAGCCCCTACATCGCCTTCTGATCCTACTTTCCACGATTCATCAAACGATGAAAAATAGAACATGTCGATATCATCTTCTTCCGACCATTTTTGGGCATTTATAAAGTATTTTAACGCATTTTCATGTCCGGGCTGTGCCCCGTGAAACAACTCACCAACACTTGGCCAGCCTGTTTCAGAAATTATTACTTTTTTCCCATTTGCGGCGCTTACCGCTTGATTGTACATGTCTTTCATATATAACAACGAATATTCTAAACTGCAGCCTTCCCAATACGGATAGCAGTTTGCTAAAATGACATCACAGGCTTCCGTTATTTTTGGTCTATGTGAAAACTCATAATAGGCATCGACATATCCCATAGGAATTTCTGGAATTTCCCTTTTTACCCGATTCATAAATACTAGGAGTTCATCTTCTGTTAAGTCTTTTCTGTACATCACTTCATTCCCTACAGCAGCAATATCTACATAACCTTCTTTTCCCAGTTTAATAAGACCCGAGATTTCCTTCTCATTTATTTCATCATCACTTCCTAACCAAGCTCCTACCAAGGTTTTTATTCCGTACTCTTTTGCTATTATTGGAATTAATTCATTACCGTCTGTACATGAAAACGACCTTACCCATTTGGTATAAGGTTTTATAATCTCCATACGTCTTCGAATTTGAGCCTCAGTAATTTGAGTACCTGGTCCTTGTCCGTCTTCATAGGTGCTAAAACACAATCCATGCATCCCATTATCAAGTACTTTTCTAAATAATGATTGTAACTCATCTGAAGTTTTATTAGCATGATCTATTCCTACTAATGCTTTAATTTTTCCTGCTCTTATTGACATTTTCCTAAATCTTTTTAATTTAATACTTTTCTATAGTTTTATTTTACAATAGTAAAAATTATAATTTTTAATTACTCAATTCCTTACGGAATTTTTTATTAAAACTTGAGTTTTTCATCCTTATCCCAAAGCCCCCAATAGGCACCAACATCGCCTTCGGCTCCAACTTTCCACGACTCATCAAACGATGAAAAATAAAAAATCTCTATATCACTTTTAGAAGACCATACCTGAGTATTAATAAAATATTTCATGGCATTTTCTCTTGATGATACCGCGCCTCTTAAACTACCGCCTTCACTTGGCCAACCTGTTTCGGTAATAATCACTTTTTTACCTTTACCAGCATCTGAAGCCTGATTATACATTTGCTGCATATGGTTTAAAGAATGCTCTATACTACAGCCTTCCCAATAAGGGTAACAGTTTGCCAAGATAACATCACATGCTTCGGTAATTCTTGGTCTATGTGAAAACTCATAATAAGCATCGACATATCCTACTGGAATTCCTGGCAACGCTTCTTTAACACGATTGATATAAGCTATTAATTGGTCTTCTGTTAAATCGCCACGATACATCACTTCATTACCTACTGCTGCAATATCTACACATCCTTCTTTTGCCAAAGCAATAAGACCTTCAATTTCGTCTTCATTCATGTCAAGATCATCACCAAGCCAAGCCCCAACTAAGGTTTTCATTCCATTTTGATGCGCAATACGTGGTATATGTTCATTACCCTCTACACATGAAAACGAACGAATCCATTTCGTATAAGGTTTTATTATTTGCATTCTTCTTTTTACCTGTTCTTCTGTAATAATATCTCCTGGTTTCTGACCGTCTTCATACATACTAAAACAAAGGCCATGCATTCCTTTTTCAAGTGTTTCTCTCCAAAGTTTTTCTAATTTCTTGGTTGAAAGTTTACTGAAGTCAACGCCTACGTTTTCGGTGTAATCTGTACCTTCTAAGGTATAATGATAATCTCTTCTATATGACATCGTATTATATTTTGATTATTTAGTTTTTGATTTTTAATATTTGAATTTTTCCTTGGCATCCCATAAACCCCAAGAGGTTCCAGCCCATCCTTCAAAATGTATTTTCCATGACTCATCAAATGAAGAAAAATAGAATAATTCTACGTTTTGATTTTGGGCCCAAAGTTGACACTTAATATAATAGGTCATTACATTTTCTTCAGAAGGCATGGCTCCACCGTTCTCTCTTCCTATACTTGGCCAGCCCGTTTCTGCAATAATAACTTTTTTACCTTGAGCAGCTTCTACCGTTTTGCTGTACATTTCCTGAAGATAATATCCTGCGATTTTAATATTGGCACCTTCCCAGAATGGGTAACAGTTAGCAAGAATAACATCACACGCCGCTACTAATTGAGGTCTATTAGTAAATTCATAATACGCATCTACATAACCCACTGGTACGTTTTTGGCAAACTTTTTAACTTCCTTAATATAATTTATAATGGTTTGTTCGTTTAGCTCTCCTCTGTAAAGCACCTCGTTTCCTACAGCTGCAACATCAACAAGATCGTTTTTTAATAGCTCTTTTAGTGCCGTGATTTCGCTATGATTCTTCTCAATATCATTATCTAACCAAGCTCCTACCATCGTTTTTAATCCCATTTCTTTTGCAATTTTAGGGATTTTTTCATGTCCACTTGTACAAGAGAAAACTCGAATCCATTTTGTATGAGGTTTTAAAACTTCCAGTCGTTTACGTATTTGTTCTTCTGTAATATAATCTCCAGGTTCTTGTCCACTTTCATAGGCACTAAAACAGATACCAGACATTCCTTTTTGAAAAACATCTGTAAATTCTGTTTTAATCTCTTCTTTTGACAAGGAAGCAAAATCCAATTTCGATGTATAAAAATGAGGGAATCTCTCTTTAATCTCTTTTTCTGAAATGAGATCAATATCAATTTCTGAAAGTAATTTCATATTGGCATAACCAGAAGGCTTAAAAGCTTTTCTCCTTTTCAATTGCACCCCAATATCAACGGCTTTTTCTTCGGTTAAATCATAATTTCTCATGATAAACATAGCCGTAAGAGTTCCTAATATAGGTAGTCCTGTGAAGAATATTCTTAATCCGGTTAGTCCGGCAATTTCACCACCAGGCGGAACAATTGCCTCTGGATCAAAACCTACCAGTGTCATAATAGCGCCACTTAATAAACCTGCAATAGCAAAACCGAATTTAACCATCCACCAGTAAATAGCCCCAAAAATACCTTCTCTTCGTTTTCCAGTGTTTAACTCATCTAAATCGCAAACATCGGCTGTCATAGACATCATTAAGGTGAATAAACTACCAATTCCAAAAGAGAAAAAAGGCAGCGCAAAAAGAAACATATACGGTTTTCCAGGTATTAAAAGGAACCATAACATGATATAGCCAATAATAGAAATCCCTTGAGACAATAAAAATGCATTCTTTTTTCCCATTTTTTTTGACATCCAGGCAACAATTGGAATTACCACAAAGGTGGTTACCAACGCACCCATACTACCAAAAAGTGTGGGCCATATCCAAGCACCGTCATCACCTGTTATGCCATTAAACAAAAAATAAACAATAATAAAAAACGTAAAAGTAGCAACCGTATTAAACGCATTAAAAATTAAGAATGTAGAAAAGCATAATTTTCTGAACGCAGGATAGCCAAAGGCTTCTTTAAATCCTTTTAAAATTTCTTTCAAACTTCCACCAATCGTTTTTACAGTAAGCGGCGCAAGACTTTCGTCATTTTTGGTAGATTTACTTTTAATAAATATGGCCGGAACCATCGCTAAAATAGCACATCCAACGCCGACCCATATCGCTAATGTCCTTGTTGCAGTATCTGCATTGGGGAACCACTCCTGATCATACATAACCACCCAAAACCAAGGTGCAATTACCCATGCCCATTGGCCTACCCATTGTGCAACTGCCATAATACTTGTACGCTCATGAAAATCATCACTCATTTCATAACCCATGGCTACATAAGGAACACTAAAAATGGTCAACCCTAAATAAAATACTAAAGACCATAACAAAAAGTAGGTGAAATTATAATTTACACCATCTTCTCTGTACAATTGCCACATCAAAACAAATGAAATACCCATAATGATAGCACCTAAAAACACATATTGTCTGCGCCTTCCCCATACAGATCTCGTGTTGTCTGAAATAAAACCCATAATAGGATCTGTAATGGAATCGAATAATCTTGGAACGAAAAATAAAACGCCCCACATCCATCCCGGGAATTTTAAATCTTGCACCAGTACAACCATAAAAATACCCAAGGCTGCTGGAAACATTTGATTTGCTAACATACCAAGTCCAAAGGCGACTTTTTGTCCAAACGGCACCTTATGACTTGCAATTGCTTTATTATTTGACATGATTTTAGTTTTAGTTTAGTTAGTGATCTATTTATATAGTTAGTTATGTTTTAGGAATTATTATTGTTTGAATTGCCTGCGCTTTTATTTGAATATCAACATTGCTTTCGTTTAAAGAAAGTTTAAAATTCTTTGCTTCTGACCCTTGATTGAAAACAACCACAGCGATAGAACCATCAGGATTTTTTGCCGCTGTCACCATAATAGACTCATCGGGGTTTTCAAATCCAATTCTTACGGCTCCAGGTCTTATGTATTTACTAAAATGAGTTAATATATAGTAAACAGGTGTAAAATATACCTCGTCCTTATCTGGATCAACAATTACTGGCGCTAGACACCAATTTTCAAACCAGTTTGGCCCCCCTTGTTTGTCTAGAACCATGTTCCAATCAATCCATCCGTCTACCCAATTATTTAAACAGCCAATAATATCTCTTGCATACCGATTAACAGGTGCATATTTTGGATGCAAATATTTTTGATCTTCTGGGGCCCAATCCCAACCCCAATCGGTCGCTTCTTTAGACCAATACCATTGGTCGTCAAGCCATTTTGGAATTTCAGAATCGCTGCAAGCCTCCGATTGAATTAAATATTTATTAGGTGCTTTTTCGTGTGCGTATTGAAGTGATTCTGGAAAATAATCATACGTACTTGCATACCAATGAATCGCTGTCCCATCATAATATTTTGAAGATGCCTCATCTTTATACATCACATCTATCCATTCTATGAGTTCGTCACCTCTGTTTTGATCATACCCTAAAATTTTTACATTGTGACCATCTGCTTCCAGTTTTGGTCCCAGATGATGCTTTACAAAATTGGTCATCTCTTCGGCGCTAAAATGCATACTCTCCCAATTATTGTTATTCCCTAAAGGTTCATTTTCAACAGTGAAACCCCAAATATCAATACCCTCTGCTTTGTAAGCGTCTAGATATTTTGAAAAGAATAAGGCCCATGTATCATTATACTGTGGCAGTAATTTACCGCCTCGCCAATCGTCATTATCTTTCATCCAAGGTGGCGCGGTCCAGGGTGATGCCAAAATTTTAAAACCGTCTTTAGAAATTTTCATAGCATCTTTAATCATTGGAATCAAGTCATCCCTATCTTCATCAATGGTAAAATTTTTCAACTCTAAATCTCCTGCAACAGGTGCATAGGAATAATTGTTCAATGAAAAATCACATGAGTTCATGTGCGTTCTTGTAAGGGAGTATCTTGCGCCATCATCACTAAAATAAGCTTCTAGTATTCTATGTCGGTTTTCCTCACTTAACCTGTTCAGTAAATAAGCCGAAGCTTCTGTAAATGAGCCTCCAAATCCTGTAATAGTTTGATACGCTTGATTGGGTAATAATTGGATATTAATTGGATTATCTACACCTGAAAACTCTGTTAGTTTTTTTAACTTATTTCCACTTGCTGAGGTTTCATAAACTTCAACATTTAATTCGTTAAACTTTGTATTACAACTTATCACTGTGATTAGTACTAACATAGAACTCAAGTAACTGAATGCTTTCATTTGTTATTAGATTTATATCCTTCTTTTAAAGTATTAAATGCTTTTTTCTTACTTCTGTCAATATTCACAATACCCCAATATTCTTCATTAGGAGCTCCATCATAGGGTACTCCAATACTATTTGGTGCCCAACCACCCTTATTTTGGACATTATTTTCTCCAGCTTTCCACCATTCATCAACAAATGCAAACATCGTTACGCCAGAGCATATATTAGGTGCTCCAAATATTTCGTCAATAATTTTTTTTGTTGCATCAGCTTGTGCGTCTTCGTTAACGCCTTCTGCATACTGATCTCTTGCAATCGTCATATAACTATCTGCTCCAGCTTCCGATAGATACATTGGCTTAGAACTAATAGCCTCCCATTCAGGAAAAATTGTTTTTGGATTATCCCAACGGTATACATTCATTCCCCAGATATCTACATTAGAGCAAAGTTCAAGAATCTCCTTATTTGGTAACTCACCATGAGCTGTTGCCACTGGATGATTCGTATCATTTTTATGAATAAGATCAGCTGCATTATTAAGTGCTATATACCACGTATTAATATCACCTTCGAACCATTCAGGATGATAATTATATTCGTTTCCAAGCTCCCAAAACAATATAGCTTTGTGATTTTTGAAGGTGTTTATATAATCAATAAAGGAGCCTGAAAGGATATCATACTTACCATTTTGGGTATACCCAAAATGCATAATAACTTTTATCCCAGCTCGGGCTATCTCATCTAACACAAATTCTTCTTCAATTGGCTGATAAACTCTTATCGTGTTTATGCCAGCTTCAAGCATTAATGTTAAATCTTCTGTTAGATTACCAAAGTCTCTTTTATCACTACCTATTGGCACTGGATGATAACAAATCCCTTTTATCGTATAAAGTGAATCATTAACATATATATGACGGCCTTCTATAGAAACAATTTCATTTTTTGAATTGCTCTTACAAGACATTAATGCGCCAATTACTAATATTAAAACTATGTATTTTTTCATTTACTTTTTGTCGTATCGGGTACCAAAACCGTTTTCAATAATGCTTTTTTATTTCCATTAAACGTTTTTTCAATAGAATTACCATTTCTTGTTAATCCTTTAAATATTCCTTTATCTACTGCGTCCCAAAGAGCGTATTTTGCTTTCCCATCTACGGTAAATAATCCAAAGTGCTTTTCAGAATTTCCCGAATTATCACCACCCTTCCAAGGTTCGTCAAATCCTTCGAAATAAAAACACGACATTCCTGATTCGTTAGTCCAGTCTCTCATATGTTGATAGTAAAGAGCTTCTTTATATTCATCGCAAGCTTTTGATCCACTAGCACCATAATAGCCTGAAGAAAAACTTGCCCATCCCGTCTCACCAATATGAATTGGTTTATTAACACCAAGGCTCTCCATATATTTCTTTACGTTTTCATACTGCATCATCGCATACTCCTTTGCTCGTAACATAGAGATTTCAATCTTTTCCATATCGGTTTTACCTTCCATACCTTCGGCATTCAACCAAAATTCTGGCTGATAATGTGTGTCATGCATGGGATACGTGTGAACAGAAAGAAAATCTACAGCTTTAATTAATTTATTTAGATCTTCTACATGGTATTCTTCGCCACCGCCTCCCCAAGAAGCAAAATTATCTGAACTCGTTACCCATAAATCTTTAGATAGTTTTCCTTCATTTTTTAAGTTCTGAAGGTAATTTACCCACTTTAATATAATCCATGGCTCTACATAATAACTCGCTGCCCATTTAACCATAGCTTCATTGCCAACAGCGATTACTTTTACGATATCTGGATATTGATTGGCTAATGCAACCGCCTTTTCTATTTGTGGTTTGTTAGCCTCACTTTCTATATCATGAATAGGTTCTTGCTCTGTCCAAGCATTTTTACAATCTATCCAAGCGCCAAGCATCACATACATTTCAAAGCTTGGATCCTTCTGTTTTAACTCACTAATAGCTTTTAAAAGGTTTTCGGCTTGAGGCAAATGAACTTTATAGGTTCGAACCACTCTAATTCCTAGAGCGTGCAATATTTTCATATCTTCTTTTAGCTCTTCTAGTGTAGGTTCAATACCGTGGTCTGTATGTCTATAACCACCATACGACATAGCTAAATACACAGGATTCCCTAAAATATCTTTAGCTGATACTTTTTTTGTTTGAACTTCTTTCACATCATTATTTTTAACTTTACCACAAGACCATGTAAAACTGATTAAAAATATCAGCAGACAATTTCTTATGATTGATAAATAATTTTTCATAATTAATGTTTTAAACTTTTTCTTATGCCAATGCTAATGGAGGAACAAGGGCCTCCAGTAGTAAATCTTCTTTATTCCCATTAAAGGATTTAGTTATTGGCTTCCCATCTCTAGTTAAGCCATTAAACACCCCTTTATCGACTAAATGCCATATGGCATACTTAGCTTGTCCTTTAAGGTTTATCAGTCCAAAATGGTTTTCTGAACCACGTTCGTTACTAGCATCTTTCCATTGTTCATCAAAAGCCTCAAAATAAAAACATGACACTTTTGCTTTATTACTCCAGTCTCTAATAAGCCTATAATATTTTCCAGACTTATACTCATCTGCCGCTTTAGATCCATCGGCGCCATAAGGCCCATTAGAAATTGTTGCCCAACCCGTTTCTCCAATATGAACAGGTTTGTTTTCCCCTAAGCTTTTAACAAAGTTTGAAACAACTTCGTATTGCTTTGTTGCAAATTCAAGAGCACGTTGCATCCCTGCTTCAATTTTTTCTTTATTTGAAAAATTCCATTCATTGTTTGGCACAACCCAAAATGCAGGATTATAATGCGAGTTATGCATTGGATAGGTATGCATAGATACATAATCTACTGCCTTAATAAGATCAATTAAATCCTGTGTGCGATAAATTGGATCTCCACCTCCCCATGATGAAAAATCATCAGAACTTGTAATCCATAAATCTTTAGGGAGCTCATCATTCTTTTTTAATTCTTGCAAATGATTCACCCATTTTAAGATCACATTAGGGCGCACAAAATAGCTTGTTGCCCAATGTACCATAGCTTCGTTTCCTACAGCTATAACTTTAACAATATCTGGGTAGGCTTTTGCTAATGCAACAGTCCGATCGATTTCTGAAGCATTTTGTTCGCTTTCAACGTCGTGATTAGGCTCCATATCTGTCCAAGCATTTTGACAATCTATCCAAGCGCCTAGCATGACATACATTTCGAACGAAGCATCTTCTTTTTTCAACTCGCTAATAGCCTTTAATAGGTTAGGAGCTTGCTGCAATTGAACATTATATGTTCTTAAAACCTTAACTCCCATGGCGGCTAAGATTTTCATATCTTCTTTGAGCTGTGGAATTGTAGGCTGAATATCTCTGGATTTCTGTCTATATCCTCCATAAGAAATCGCTAAATAATCGGGATTACCTAATATCTCTGCTGCAGTTATATATTTTTGTTTTATCACTTTTTTTTATCGCTTATTTACTTTTTTTTCTAGATGTAATAGCAAAAAAAATGGTTTATAAAATATTATTATAATTTATAAATCATCTATTCCTTTATAGAAGCAATTATTTGATTAATCTCTCCTGTTCTTTCAAAAACTTTTTTACTTATTGCCGTGTCTAGTTTTAAACTGTTAAAATCAACTTGATTACCATCATTAAAAACAACACTAAGACCTTCTTGATTAGCAAGTTTATAGATTACTGGCACTTGACAATATGTAAAACCGAGTGAATCCTTTTCTAATTCTATAACTCGTTTTTGTTTATTAACATCGGTATATTCAAAGTGATTCGAATCTTTTAAATATTCACTTTTTCTTAATAACCTCGGGTTGAAAAATATAGATCCACTCTCAACAAAAACGCCTAATTCTCCTATTCGGCTTAAAATATCTTCCTTAACCTGACCAGTCATTCCTGGTTGCTGTGCGCCTTTATTTTCTGGTGTGTGTGAATATGGATCTGTTGGGAATGCCCCATACAACTCTGGTGATTTATGTACGCCTATGCCCGCTTCAATTTCATAATAATGGTCTAATAATTTACCGATTACCACGTCACTTGCATTTGTGTTAACAGCCAATAAACAGTTTTCTTGAACCGCTAATAACAATTTAGAAACCATGTGCCAGTAAATAGAGCCTAAGCCTTCATATCCAAAAAAGGTTCCTGAGCGACCAGTAAATGATTTATGATCAAAGGTTTCTTCAAAAAGGTCTAATAAATATTTGGTGTCTTTATTAATAAGTGATTGATACGTTCCTTCTGGCAAACTCGACAAAGCATCCTTTAAACTACCCGCATTATGAAAACTACCACTAAAATGATAATTACCTAATACATCTTTTTCTACAATTTGAGCATTGCCATCTTTTACTAGTTGTTTGAGTAATTCTGATTTTTCAAACTTTACTGAAGGAATGTTATTCTTTTTATCAAACCTTGGCAATTCTTTATTTGGGTATAAAATGTAACTGTATTGATCTGGCCTGAATAATGCGCTGTTTTTTAAACCATCTAACAAGTCTAAAGCCTCTTGTGGTGTTAAATAGCCAGAGCTTAAAGCAGATACTTGCCCTTCCAACATTTCAGGTAAATAAGAAATTGAAACCTCATCATTTTCAACGGTCATAATGTTATAGGCATGATATAACTTATCTTCTCTTTTGTTGGCTTCAATACTGTGGTCAAGATATTTTAAAGTAATGGTTATAAAACTTAGGATGTCTGATTTACTAATAGCCTTCTTATTACCAACAAATCCTTCTTCATAAATTTTTAATCTGTAATCACTACCTGCGGTTCCTAATTTATCTAAAACTGATTTTCTGTCTTTATCAGAAACTTTTCCTGAAAGAATTGATTCATGTTCATTAAGAGCAGTCACTATTTTATTGAAAAATTGAAGAAGTTCTTCAGATACTTCAACTTGATTAGTGCTTGCTTTGGTAACTATGCCTTCAAAGAAATTTAAAAATCGTCGCAAGTAATACAGGGTAACCATCGAAACACCATTACCTACTAAAGCATTATTCGCATCATTCCATTCTGGACGTTGTGTATTTAACCAAATACCACCTTCTGGAATAAAGTTAGAGACCTTTGCCAAAACCGTTGCCAGTAATTTTTCGATTAAATTAACTTTATAAATAAAGTAATCTTTATCTCTTAGTAAAGCACCGTCAACACCAAGCTCGGCTTTCTTCCTAAATATTTCTTCATTTAAATGATTATCGAAATCAATGGTGTCTTTAGGATTTTGGAGTGTTTCTTGATAACTCTTAATTTTGTAAGGTACATTAGCGTATACAAACAAATCCTTATTAAATTGACTCTCTAAACGATTCGGGTAATGATTTTCGATAAACTCTAAGAATTTTAATAAGTAGATAATTTGATGATCTCCCCAATATCCTATGTAAGACCATGGGTCATCTTCTTCAATTTCTTCCCAGTCAAAACCTCCTTTAGTGACTCGGTACGGGTTATAGCCTTCAAATGTTGTGGCATTTAAAAACTTGTGAATCATGCTTTCAATAAACTCTGGATACGAATGTGCTAAAGCTTCCCAGTTTTGAAAAATATCACGCCAATTACCTTCATAATCTAAAATTTTAGAGCCGTCAATTTCACTTCTGGTGTTAATTGAAAATCTATTCCACGGTCTACTTGGATCCCCATGGCGTCTACTAAATTTTAGCGGTAGATATTCAAAACAAAGACGTTTAAAATTTTTATCGTCATCTTCATCCGCAACATTCTTAATAAACTTTAATGAAAAATATTCTGGCAAGCTGTTAAGTATGTCTTCTTTTTTCTTTAAAACTTTTCTGTTGGCATTTGCAATGTATTTAATAAAATCTTCCTTTTCAATCGTATAGTCATCATCAAAAATACCACCACGCATAATATTAAAAAGGGTATTCGCAAAATGCCGTGTATTTGTTAACGCATCTGCTGTTTTTTGCAAACCATCTGACGTGCCTACCAACCCAATTAAATTAGTAGTCCCTTTATCAATATCATCTTGAACCAGTTTTGCTAAATTGACTTCGGTTTTAATTAAGTTTGAAACATAGTTGACGCCGCTTATAGATTGGTTCACGTTAGTAATCGTCATCCAACTCGTTTCAGATTGCCCATTTAACTCTAAATTACAACAAGAAAAATAAGCGCCTTTTTCAGCTTTTATATCCACTTCTTGGGTGATGTTTTTCCCTTGTCTGAAATCATTAAGTTGTAATGATGACAATAAATATGTTGGATTATCATTCCCAATAGACCATACAATATTTGCTTTTAAAGCTTCACTCGGTTCTGCTTTATCTACTATAAAAGCACTTAAAGCAAAAATTCCAATGCCAACTTCACTTTCTAACTCGCATTTTTTATAAGCATCAACCAAATTGCTACTCGCATTTTGCAAAGCAGAATTAACGCCTGATGGTAATATATTTTGTAGGCCATCTAAAACTGTAGCACTTGTTTTAGAGGTATCATTATTTACCAGTGTTGATTTTTTTACAAAGCCATACGTATCACTTGAATTCCATTGATATCGAAATGACAATTTTAAATCATGATTAATTTCTTCAAAGACAACTTTATTGCCATAGATATTTTTATACAGGTTTCTGGTAACATTATAAATACCTTCATATCTGTTTGAAAAAGGCTCCCATAGGTATGTTTTGCCATTTTTAGACACATGCATGATGGTTTTACTTCCCGTAGTTTCAGCTGATTCGGTAATCTTATCATCCGTATAATAGGGAAACAATGATGATTCCGAATTTTTTCTTCCTGCTGATAATCCGCCATTGCTTGATATAAACATCCAATGATCGGAATCACTAACAATACTCATGAAAAAAGGGCGCATAGTGCCTGAATTTGAAATTTTATAATAATTTTCATTTTCAAACTGAACCATTTCGCCAGTTATCTCCTTATCGGTTGATTGTACTTTCAGATTACCGATATACATATCTTTAATACTCATTAATTTTGTTTTTTTAAATTAATAAACCATAAATGGTTTGTTTGGTTTTATTGTTTGAAATTTGTTTTAAGTCTTAGTTACTCATCAGGCCTTTTTAAAAATTATGGTCTGAATAGAATGTGGTAAAGCATTCAAATGGGCTGTTTTAGAATCCATATTTAATGTGAAATCTAAGGCTTTATCATCTTGATTCATAATAACGATAACGATGCTGCTATCTGTATTTGCAAATGCTGTACTCAATAAACTATTAGTACTCGATACACTTGTGATTCTTTTTGCTCCAGGACGAATAAATTTTGAAAAATGGCCTATGTAATAATATGAGTTTGTAAAGGTTAATTCGTCGGTTTGCGTATTGCCATGAACCGGCGAAAAACATAAATTACCAACATGATTAGGTCCCCCTGTTTCATCTAATAATATATTCCAGTCTGTCCATGCCACGGTACCGTTATTGAAATCATTTATCATAGACCTTCCATATCTTTCGGCTAGTTTTGGATCTTCGTTCTCTATTCTGCTCCACTCAAATTTTTCATTACAGCCTTCAGTAAAAATTAAATTTTTATCAGGATAATTTTCCTGAACACGTTTTACAGCATCAAACATAGGGATACCATCCTTCCAATCTTCATACCAGTGAAACCCTGTTCCCCAGACATATTTTGCTGCTTCAGGATCATTCAGAATGACATTGGCTCTTTGAAATAATAAATCTCTATTGTGATCCCACACAATAATATTTTTATCGCCTAACCCTTCTTTTTCTAGAGTAGGGCCTAAATAGTTCTTTAAAAAATCCCGTTCTTCTTCAGCTGAATAAATACAAGACTCCCAGCGTTGTACTGCCATGGGTTCATTTTGAATGGTTAATCCCCAGATTGGAACACCCTCCTTTTCATAAGCTTTAATAAATTTTGCATAATAATTTGCCCATGATTGATAAAACTCTGGCTTTAATTTGCCGCCATGTAGCATGTTGTTGTTGGTTTTCATAAAAGCCGGCGGGCTCCATGGACTTGCATACATAGTTAAAGTGCCACCAGCAGCTTCAATAGCTCTTTTAGTGAATGGTAACCTAAATGTTCTATCATGATCGATGTTAAAGGTTGTAAGACCTTTGTCACCTTCTTCGATATAAGTATAGCTTCCAGAAGAAAAATCACAGCTATGAATAATGGTACGCGCTAAAGAATAACCAATACCTTTGTCTTGGCTATAGTAAGCTTCCAGAAAACGATCTTGATTTTGTTTGGATAATTTATAAAAGGTCTCGGCAGAAGCATCGGTTAATGCCGCTCCAATTCCTAAAAAGGTTTGAAATTCTTTCGTAGGGTCTACTTGTATCGACGCATCTACTTCTTTTGGTTGCTCAAAGGGTCCAAATTTAACAGTGCCTGAATTAGTCAGTTTTAATAACGTATCATGAGCTGTTTTGTAAACCTCACTTTTCATTTCTGATAAATCAAATAATGGTTTATTTTCTAGTATATTATTTACATCCTTATTTTTGTTCGATGTACATCCCATGAGCATTATAAATAATACAATAAATGTCCATTTAAAATAGTTTGTTTTGGTTTGTGTTTTCATGTATTAACTCAATTTGTTATTAATAAATAAGGTTTAAAAATAACGAATAACAAAAAATTAAAGGGGCAGTATAAAAAAGAATGTTTAAAGTTTTAAAAAAGGCTAATTTTTTTATCAAAAAGCTTGAGTGAGTCATTACTCACTCAAGCTATTGATATATTTTAATACACCCATATTAAGGTGCTGGTTTTATAACTACATTATCTACATTCAACTTAGCTGGACTATTAACTAATTCAACTGAAAAGGAAATACCTCCTTCTACTTGATTTGCATTAGGAGCCGTTGTAAAAGTGAATGTTTTCGTTTCCCAAGTTGTTGCTAAAGACGTTGTATTATCTGTAAGCGTGTGCAGCGTTGCGGGTACACTTCCGCCATCAGCACCTTCGGAAAATGTAAATGCTTTAAAAACGCCTCCGTCACCTAAAGGTCCATCAGCTATTACATCAAATGACACTGTATAAGAAGTATTAGGCTGAACCACACCTATTGCAAACCTTTCTTGTTTGATTAATATAGCTACACCTGCTGCTCCTTGGATTTCAGCCGAATTACTACCACCATTACTAACGGTAGTAGAAATAGATGTACCAGCGAAAAATTGCCAGCAACTTTCACCTGCTTCAAAATCACCATTAGATAATAACTCTCCCGTTGGAGGTGCAGGGCAATCACCTGTTCCGCCGCCGCCGCCGGTGCCAGACCCATCGCCATAAAGCATTAAATCGTCAAAATAATACGTGTCTGTGTTATTTGCATTTAAATCGAAGAAAATAACAATCTTATTAAATTTGTCACTATCAGCAGCTGTATAAGGGAACGTTAATTCTTCCCAACCACTGGTTACAGAAGTTGTTAAAAACTTCTCAACATTATTACCTGAATTTCCTATTTCTTCTAATTTTAGTCTAACTTCTGTATTTGCTCTACTAGACCACACTTTTATTTTCAGTCCTGTATTATTGTTAAAATCTAATTTCGCATCTAAATCATATTGATTATTGTCATATGGAAACTGACCACTTTTTACTACTTGACCTACTTTACATGACTTGTTAACATCATTATTTGAATCGGGGTTATCTATCCATGAGAAACCAGCACCATCTGAAATAAAATCGGCACTTGGGTCTGTTAAGAACGTCATATTTAAATCGGCTGCATTGTAAGATTCGGTAGTTTCTGCATTACATGCATTAGGATCAGAAACTATAACCGTTCTTGTAACTTCTGTAGCTGCATTACCTGAGGCATCACTCACATTATAAGTAATTGTATAGGTACCCACTGTATTTACATCTACAGCATCTCCTGCAACAACTATGTTAGCGGTAATATCTCCATCTACATCATCTGTAGCCGTTGCTCCCGGATCGGTAAATGATTCTCCAAGTGAAACATTTATAGTGGCACTTCCAACTAACGTGATTACTGGTGCTACAACATCAGCAGCAACTATAACGGTTCTTGTTCTTTGAGTCGCTGCATTTCCTGCGGCATCACTTACATTATAGGTAATGATATACGTGCCTGCAGTATTTACATCAACAGTATCGCCACCAACTACAATATTAGCGGTGATATCTCCATCAACATCATCAGTAGCGGTTGCTCCTGGATCAGTAAATACCCCACCAATCATAATATTTATCGTGGTATCCCCAAGTAACTCGATTACTGGCGCTCCAACATCTGAAATTACGATTATATCCTCAAATGAATCTGATGCTCCTCCTACATTGGCTGCTGTTAAAACAACTTTATATTCGCCTGCTGAATAGAATTTTACAGGGTTAATAAGGGTTGCAGTACTTCCATCTCCAAAATCCCAACTATAATTCGTTGCATTTGTTGAAAGATTAATAAAAGTCACCACACCTGTATCTACATTAAGAGTATACGTAAAGCCAGCAAGAACTTTTGGTAAATTTGTGTCATCATCCTCGCAACCTAAAAAGGTAACTGCCAAGATTAAAATTGCTATTTGTTTAAATGTTCTGATTAATTTTTTCATTGTCTTTTTTTATTAGTTGTTATAGCTTTTATATACTCTTACGTAATCTACCAGCATCGTTTGAGGAAAAACAGTGTTTTCATTAGGAGATCCATCAAATAAACCACCCACAGCAACATTCAATATCATATAGAATGGCTGATCATATACCCATTGGTTCCACTTTTCTTTATATAAGTCATATTCTATAGGATTTGTAAAAATATCGTCGTATTCTTCTGGAAAAGGATTATCTGGCAAGTCGTTAGGAGTTATTTGGTTATATAGTACATCATCTATATAAAAATTTACATAATCTGGTCCCCATTCGATACCATAAACATGAAATCCGGTGTCAACACGTTCGTTTTGCAAATCATATTTTTTTAATATCGGCATACCTCCAGAATACCCAGGTCCATGAATAGCTCCACTTACTATCGTTGGTTTTGATCCCGCATTTTCCATTATATCAATCTCACCACAAAATGGCCATTGATAAGTATTAAGGTTATCATCAGGTTCTTCTTCTATATTAGTACCTAACATCCAAAATGCAGGCCATATACCTTTGCCATTAGGAAGTCTCATGCGGGCTTCAAAACGCCCATATTTTTGTTCAAATTTTCCCTTAGTTAAAAGCCTAGCCGAAGTATAATCGGAACCTTGAAACGATTCTTTTCTTGCAGTAATTATTAGCATACCATTTTGAACCGTTACATTTTCTGGGCGTTTTGTGTAATATTGTAATTCTCCATTACCCCATCCATTAACCCCTGTACCTTCCTCATAATCCCAAATATCAGGATTAAGAACACCATCGGTGTCAAACTCGTCTGCCATTACCAATTCTGTAAACCTAGCAACAGTTTGTGTCTCATCTGTCGAACAGCTCGTAAACACAGTAAATAAAACTAATAATACAGGACCCAGAAAACCCAATACTAGTTTTCCTTTTCTATATATTAGATTCTGCTTAAAGATTTTTGTTTTCATTCTTATTATATTTTTTAAATTCATAGTATTAAATATTAATCTCTAAATGCAGTATTACTCACTATAGAAATAGATGTTATCTAAATAAAAACTTCTTAATGATGAAAAATTGATATTCTCATATATAATCTGTCCTATACTATTTCTACTAGAAATTGTTATAGGAAAATCCAGTGAAATCCATGTGTTTGCAACCCAAATAGATTTATTGAAAAATATTTGTTCTCTTGTATCATCACCCCCACCTTGGACTTGATCAATACCAAAATCGACAATCGTGATTAAAAAGTCCATATCTGAAGGTACCTCACCTGGAATGTACATGTCAATATGAAGATTTGATTTTTCTGTTGCATCTACCGTTGGGTTAGAAAATTGGTTTCCAACAAAATTAAAGTTTGTGTAGTTTAACACGTTATTACCATCAATTTCAAAATCGGCAGATAGTGTTGTTTGATATGGTTCCCAGTATCCATTAAAAAAGTCTACCGGAGAATTTGTATATGAGTCACTAAAAATAGAAGTCACTTTATCAGGGTCTCTTGTTGGAATAGGTGCCAGTTCGAAATCGCCTAATGTATTTATTGTTAATGATCCTAAGGCCTCAACACCAGCTAAGGCTGCTGTTATAACCGGTGAACCTTCTGCGATAATGTTAACAACCCCTAGTTCGTCTACTGATGCTATACTAGGATCAGAGGATGTAAAATCAAAATAACTTGGCGCCACATTAACTGTTTGATTAATACCTGTGCCTAAATTAAATGTTTGTGTTAACCCTGTTACTTCTAGGTTAATACCTGTATAGGTGTCTTGTATAACATTTTCTCCATTAACAATAGCTGGTTTAGGCTGGCCAATCGTTCCTAATTTTTCAAACTTCAAGTCGTCTATCCAAAAGGTATAACCAAATCCGCCCGTATTTTGTGTTCCGGCAGAGTACCAAAACATTCCTCTTTCTTCGATAAGTTTTGAAGGATCTGGTAACGGAATAACATATTTAACCCAATTTGTAGATAAATTTATATTTGATCTTGTTACTTGGTATTTATTTTCTCCAAAATCTTGACCAAAACCCATTTCGCCTATCGCAACACCTTGTGAAGCTTTTGCCCAAAACGTTAAGGCATCATAACCAGTTAGGTTTCTTCCAGAGCCATCTACTCTAAATATAGCGCCAGCGTAACTTCCTTCTGGATCATCAGCATTGGGAACATCGAAACGCATCGATGCATTGCTATTATAACCTTGAGTTTCGTCTACCGTCCAAGCAGTTGCTTTTGAACCTGCAAATGGAAAGTAAAAATCTGTACCTAATCCTACTGGTGAATCTGTAAATATCTCAGGATTCGGTGAAAAAGATGCAAATACAGCTTCATCTGATAGTTCTCTTTCACAACTGACTAAAATTGTAAAAATGAAACCAAAAAGCAGTATCATTTTTGTATATGTAAATTTTGTATTTTTCATTTTAATCTTTTTTTATTTGCCAATATTAATGTGTACGTATGTTCTAATCTCCCATTCGCTTCCATTACCAAATCCTACAGGACTTAGTGCGGGTACTGCTGGATACGTATTTGGTGGAATAGCGTTAGGAGAGTACCTAGGTGAGTTTGTGTCTAACGATCTCCATGTGCCACGAATACCAATTTTAGTATCAGGAAGAATATACCAGTCTGGTTTGCCTAATGATGTAGAAATATCAATCATATTTTGAACCGGGAACGTAAGGTTAAAATCGCGATGGTAATCGAAAGGTCCCCAATCATTAACTTTGAAACCATATTCTATTTTCCATTTTTTGTAGATCATTCTAATATCTCCACCAAAACGTTCTATCGTTCTATCGCTATCGCCATTCGCCTGAGCGTTACCTCCGTAAAGATTTCCAATAATTCCTAAATCTCTATTTACTTTAGAAACGACACGAGAACTTATTTCCCAAAGGTCTTTTGAAGGAGCAGATTGTGCAAAAGCGAAAAAGCTACGATTGGCCAAAAACCCTATCGCTGCATCTTGAGCTGTTGGATGATGACGGTATACAAAACCTAAGTTGAACGCTATCTTTGCATCTTCTGAACGATCGTTATCCCACTCATAAAACCAAGACCCAGGTGTTGGGTCGAACGTTAAGAGTAATTCGCCCGCTGTAGTCTCTCTGTTGCCTCTTACAGCAAATGGATCGTCTATAAAGTTTCTTAATCTTCCAGGTGCATTAATATCATTAGGCATTGGAGCCACCAAAGGTTTCTGCCAAAGGAAATTTGGAGCTATCTGCCAATTACCTATTGTGTAAGTAAAACCAGAAAGTACATTTGTTTGGTTACCGCTTCCGGAATCTTTTAGCTTCCAACCTGTAAATGTTCTTGTGGCATCGGCACCACCATTGGCAACTAAGCCCATATAAGCACCTTGTGCATACCAATTAAACCTACCTTTTTCGTAGGTTATTTTAGCTTTTCCACCCCAGTTATCATCTGAGTTTATTTTATCTTGATAAACCACATAGTTTCCTGATTCACCAGTCACGTCTTGATACGTACTTCCATTTAATGGACTACCTCCCCATATACCCCCTAAAGCAATACCGAAAGGTCCAAACTCTCTTTCTAAAACTACGGTAGCACGTTCTGTAGGCCATGGTGGTATCACACCACTTACAACCTGATTAGGGTCAAGTATCCTTTGTCCGTTTAAATCGAATTCTAAACCTGTATCTAAATCTCTGTGATAAATACCTGTGATATCCCAATGACTCAAATTAGTTTGATACTTTAAAAGTACGGTCGGATTTGCTCCCCACCATAATTGTGGACCAAATGCTGCCTTAAGACCTTCTAAAGCACCTTTTCCGTCAATCTCCATTCCCAGTATCTCACCATTATAAATATCTAGGTTAGGGCCATAATTAGCTTCTGGGTATAAACCGAAAAAATCTCCCTCGTATCCCCAATGGTAATGACCTGTTCTGTAAAAACCTCTTATATCTGCTTGCTTTGTGTTCCACTCAAATTCGGCGTTGTAAACACGTACTCGATTATTGTCGGTAATAACTACCTCTTCACCATTTGCATTTTTAATAGTAATGGGGCGCCCAACATTCTCATAAAAAATCTCATTAATAGGATTTTGCGCTACGTTACCAAGAACATTAAAGTTAACTTCTGCTCTCATATTCGAGGTTGGGTTTCCTTGTACACCAATATAATAAGACTGCATATGATCGAATCCCAACTTATTTGGAAAAGATTCTGTATCGGTATCGTCGTTTTTTGGTGTTGTTAATAAGCTCCCTCCTGTATTGAATGTTGTAAATTCTGCTCTAAAATTACTTAGCTTTATTTTATCTGAGCCATCGGCTTTTAAAGCTGCTTTATCTCCTCGCGCTTTTAAAACAGCATCCATAAGTTGAATGTTGTTGAAGTGGTTCTCAAGAAACTCTGTGTCAACGCCTTCTGCATAAGGGTTTAATTGATGCGCTTCTTTTAACGCATAATAGGCGGCACGTGGATATAAATCGTAAAGTCCTCTAGTACTGGTTGGTCCTTTAGCACATATCCCAAACCACTCTTCATTCATGTTGTTCTCACCTGGCGCCAAATCGATGGAATATCCTCCATTAGCCCAAGACGCATTAGTGTCATGAATATCGGCATTCTCTCTGTCGTCAAAACCAAATTTCCACCAACCATCGCTAAATTGAAATGTAAAACCTCCAATAGAATTATCTGTTCCTCCTAAACCAGCAGCATTTTGATAAATCTCTTTCCAATTCTCGACCATATAATAGGCTTGAGATTTTTGATCTTCCTTGTTTTCTATAGCATTAAAAGCATCAGCACCAAACTCAGTAAACATAATTGGTTTGTTAAGCTTTTGTTTTACAACATCGAACATATCGGTAAATGAAGGACCACGATAAGAATTCACACCATATATATCGACATCTTTACATTCCTCTGCAACAATATCAATAAATAAAACGTCACCATTACATATTGCAACGGGGTGCGATGTATCCATTTTCTTTATCATTTTAGACACCTCATTCATCAATTTATACATGGGTCTTCCACGACTCTCTCCTATAAATTGTATTCTCCCTTCATCATCTGGAAAATCTTCAGTCTCTGCACCGGCCCAAAAAAGGCCATAGTTGTTTTCATTACCTAATAAGTAGAGTAGTAATCCAGGTGTATTTTTATACTCATTTACTAAGTTTTTCATGTCCGATATTAATAATTCCCTAGTTGCAGGGTCGTCATAAATGGTCACTGGTGTCCAAACACCATCTATCGTTAAACCATAACGACCAAAAGAATGATTAAGCATCGTATAAATACCATAGTTTTCGTAGATATACTTAATCCATCTCGCTGGAACCCCGGTATACTGGCGTATCACGTTAACGTTCATGTTTTTTAAAAGTGACATTTCAGTGTCAAGACCTGCTTTAATTACGTCATCGGATTTGTTCCAAAAATCGGCATTAACAGTATTGGTTCCAATAGGAATATAATCCCAGTTCATACCATTAATCATGAAGTCTTCTCCATTGACAACTAATTTCATGCCCTCTTCATTACTAACAACCTGAACATTGTTTGACTGAGCTACAATACCAATTGTAAATAGAAAAAATACTATTATTAGAAAATTGTTTTTCATAGTTTATATTAATTTAATTTAGTCTTTTATTATGCTCCCTATAAATTATAGTTTTCGGAGGAAGGTAAAAATAGTGAGTATGATTATGAATTTAACAAAAAATGACTGAACAAAAAACATACACCTCAAAAAAAATACTGAATTTTTACCTAAACATGAACAAATATAAGTTTAAATTGAGGATTTTAATATTTATACATGCACTTAAATATAATCTAAAAAGATATAATGTTGTGGTTTTGTATGGGTAAATATTAAACTTGTATCGTTGTTATATTTCTAAAATATAGTCTGTTAAGCTTGATTTATGGGACAAACCAAGTTTTTTTCGCAACCGATACCTTTTAACTTCAACACTCCTTGAAGATATATTTAATAGAGGTGCAATCTCTTTTGATGATAAATTTAATCTAAGGTATGCGCACAATCTTAAGTCATTTGAAGTTAAGGAAGGATGTAGGTTTTTTATCTTTTTTAAGAAGTCTTTATCTGCATTATTAAATGCTTCTTCAAACAGATTCCAGTCGTCTGTATTATTAATGTTTTTATCAATAAATTTCACAACTTTTTTTACACCTTTTACATCCTCGGCACTTACTAATTCTTTTTTTATCGTGCTTAAAAATTCATTCTTTTTAATTAAGCTCATTGTAGAGATCCCTAACTCTCTATTTTTATTTTCTATATCCTGGCGCAACTTATCATTATTAAATTTCATCAATTGTTTTTGATTTTCTAACTCTTTTAACTCAAGTTCACGTTGTGTTTTATGTAGTAACTTTTCGCGTTGTTTCTTGTAATAGCGTTTGTAAAAATTGTGAACGATTAATGATATTAACCATAAAAAAATCACATAAATTACTATCATTTTGTTGGATAGTAACCATGGCCTTTTTATTTCAAATGCATAAGATGCTTCATTGTTTGAAATCGTATTACCTGCTCTAGCTCTTACCTTAAAAAGGTAATCTCCAAAAGGTAAATATTTATATATGGCAAAAGGGTCTTTAGACCAATGACTCCAATGCGTATCTATACCCTCAAGCATATACTGGTATTCGGTATCAACATACTTATTAAATTCTGTAATATTAAAAGTGAAGTCAATGTTATGATTATTGTTTTCAAGAAGACCCTTTTCAGATAAATTTATTTTTTCTGAACTGGAATCATTACTTGATGTTATAGTGTTTATTTTAACTTCATAAGATAGCTCTCGAATCTTATCTAAATCTAAAACGATATATCCGGAAGCTGTCCCTATTAAATACGATTGGTCTTCAAGATATTCAATATTTTCGTATCCCGTTAAACCTCTTGGTAACGATTCAGATAAAGCAATATTATTAATTCTTGGCGTGTTACTTAATTTTCCTGGAGCTAAATAACTTAATCGCTTAGAAGAAAAGCTCCATAATTTATTTGTTTTTGGTTCATAAATAAGTTTTCCAGACGTATACATTTCTGATGAAATAAGATGACTTAATAAGGTGTCTTTTGTAAATGATTGTGATGTTGAATCATATTTAAACACTCCTTTCTTGTATGTATAATAAAGGTTGTTATTATAATCTATTAAACTAGATGTTATCCCTTTTTCTACCGATGTATCCTTCTCTACTTTTTTAACCTTAGTTAATTCTTTGTTGACCGTAATTCTAAAAACACCGTTGTATTCATGGCTAACAAGAATCTCATCTTCATCAATAAATTCAAAAAACTTACTTGAAATATCAAAGCCTTCAATTTTGTTTCTTAATTGCCATTCGTTATTATTCTTTTCTAAGACATAAAGACCTTCGTAATTTCCTTGTAACAAAATATTATTATTGTTTTTTACAGTAATTATATTCCAAGCTCCTTCAATATCTGAAACAAGCTGCACATTTTTATCATTGACTATAAATGTCCCCGAATTATGACCACAAAAT
This sequence comes from Yeosuana sp., assembly GCF_057126245.1. Lineage (NCBI taxonomy): Bacteria > Pseudomonadati > Bacteroidota > Flavobacteriia > Flavobacteriales > Flavobacteriaceae > Yeosuana > Yeosuana sp. The sequence continues at coordinate 61,303 of NZ_DBNGMQ010000101.1, forward strand.
AGTGTGCCATCATGTTCAGATAATGACCAAACTTGTCCTTGTGTCCCTTCAATAAATTGGAAGTTTTCATCAGATTTCCATGGCTTATAAAACAATCCTTGATTTGTGCCTAAATATAGGTTGTTATTAAAAATCTTAGCGCTATAAACGGTCCCTATTTTATCTTTTACTTCATTGTAGATACTAAACGGTGAGTTAACATTCATACAATTAATCCCATTATTGAGCCCTAACCATATGTTATTATCGTCGTCTTCAAAAACAGATAAAATGGTATTATTGCTTAATCCGTTATTACTGTTTATTTGATAATCTAATTCTCCCTTAGAAGTTAAATGAACAATGCCATCTGAAATAGTCCCTAATAAAAAACTTTTATCTTTTAATTGTATGCTTCGGTAAACACTAATATTAGATAATATATTATTGGCTGGAACTTCCCATTTAGTGATGGATTGATTCTCATAAGTATAAAAACCATTATCTTCAGTCTCGATTAATAATTGACCATTATTATAGAACATATTCACCAACAGGTTTTCTTTTACAACAATATCATCTGTTATTAAAACGGATTTACCGTTAGCTATTTGATATATTCCGTCTTTTATGTTTTGATAATAAATACTCTCATTTACCTCAAATATTTTGTAAACCGTAGTAGATGAATTTATCGTTGAAAACGTCCTTTTATTCTTATTGTAAATATAAATTCGTTTTAATGATTGAAACAGAATCCATTCATCAACGTCAATAATATTCCAAATTTCCTCATCGTCTAGAAAAGAAATGTTTAAAGCTTTTGATAAGGATGTATATACTAAGGTTCCAAATTCATTTCTTTTCCAATAACCAAACTCCCTATAACATCCTGTATAAATTAAATCGTTTATGACATTTACAGACCTCATGATGCTTTCATTTGGTGAAGGATAAAGCGTCCAACTGGCGCCATTAAATTCTAATAAGCCACTATTGTTGGCTATGTAAATGTTTTTTTCATTAGATTGTGAAATACTCCAGTTTTGATATTCTGCCCCATACTCTTCTGGATAAAAGGCTTTAATTGGTGGTCTTTCTTGGGCTTTTAAGTGAAAATGTATTAGTGTTAAGCAGACTATAAAACAAAATAATTTATTCATAATATATAGAATTAAATACATCTATTGTTCAGCTACTAATATACTTTAAATATCTAAAATATAGGAACTTTATTAAAAAACGTAAGGTAGGTGTATGGTTAATTATAATTCATAAAGAAACACTACATTATGAAACATCGTGTCATAAATTAAATTAGAATTAATAAAAGATGCTATGGGTAAATAAAATTTGCTAATAGGCTAAGACTTGTTAAATAATTTAAGGTGTCTAAAACAAGTGCCTTCTACAGGTTTAAAAAATTTATAAGCTTGTTATAAATTAAACCAATTACCAATAATTTGTTGTTCTGTATTGGTATTCCCTTTATGGACAAATTCATTTTTTAAGGCATTATAATCGTAATCTTTCTCCCATTCTTTAAAATGTTTTGCAACAGATGTAATGGCCTCACAAATAAATTCAATCTCTGCATTGGTCATGGTTGGATGAATAGACATTCTAATCCATCCTGGGCGCTCCATTAAACAGCCCTCTAATATTTTTTGCTCAATTGCCATTGAGGTGAGCTGATCTACATGCAGCAAATAATGACCGTAGGTTCCAGCACATGAACAGCCGCCTCTGGTTTGAACTCCAAAACGATCGTTTAACAACTTCACTACCAAGTTGTAATGCGCATCTTCTATAAAAAAAGAAAATACGCCTAATCGATCTGTGTGCTCTGGGGCTAAAATAGTTAGGTTCTCTATTTTTGAAAGTCTTTCAAAAATAATTTCATTAAGTTCATGCTCACGTCTCAAAATATTATCAACGCCCATTTGCTCTTTTAGCTTTATAGATAAAGCAATTTTTATAGCTTGTAAAAAGCCAGGTGTACCACCATCTTCTCTAGTTTCAATGTCATCTATATAATCATGATTTCCCCACGGATTGGTATAAGATACTGTACCACCTCCTGGATTGTCTGGCACTAAGTTTTTATATAATTTTTTATTAAAAATTAAAACACCTGAAGAGCCTGGACCGCCCAAAAACTTATGTGGTGAAAATGTGATGGCATCTAAATATTGCTGGTCATCTTCGGGATGCATATCGATAGTAACATAGGGTGCAGAGCAGGCAAAATCGACAAAACATAAGCCGTTGTTTTGATGCATAATTTTGGCTACCTCATGGTAGTTGGTTCGTATGCCCGTCACGTTAGAACAGCCTGTGATAGCTGCCATTTTTAGAGGTACATCTTCGTATTTCTGCAAAAGCGCTTCAAGGTTTTCTAGACTCGGTAAGCCTTCATCGTTAGACTGAATAACCTCAACTTTTGCAATTGTTTCTAACCATGAGGTTTGGTTAGAATGGTGTTCCATATGCGATACAAATATAATGGGTCGCTTTTCATCTGGAACGTGTGTGTGGTCTTTTAAATTTTCATTGAGCTTAATCCCTAGAATACGTTGAAATTTATTAATGGCTCCTGTCATGCCTGTTCCAACAGTAATTAAGACATCGTCTTTAGAGGCGTTAACGTGTTCTTTAATAATGGTTCTGGCATCGTGATAAGCCATAGTCATAGCCGAGCCTGTTATAGAGGTTTCTGTATGCGTGTTGGCCACAAAAGGTCCTATCTCTTTTAATAATTTTTCTTCAATAGGTCTATACAATCTTCCGCTAGCGGTCCAATCGACATAAATGATTTTTTTCTTACCATATGGTGATTCAAATTCTTGATTAAGTCCAACGATATGCTTTCTGAATGATGAAAAATAGGCTTCAAGATTTTCGATGTGTTCCATTTTACTCGTTATTGCTTAACTATTAATCGTTCTAATTATTAAACTTAGAAAGGCCTTTTTTTAACCAATTATAATAATCCTCAACATCGGGAGTATAGGCAATAGGCTCTAAAAGGTTGTCTTCATTATGGTCCATTAATACATAAAACGGCTGTGAGTTAGCTTTGTATTTAATGGTCTGCATTTCACTCCATTTTTGACCAATATATTTTAATTGTTTTCCTGGTTTTAACTGGGATTCCATAATTTCATGGTCTTCCAGTTTCCTTTTGTCATCTACATATAATGAAATAAGGACCACTTTGTTTTTTAGAATGTCTAATATTCTTGGTTTTGGCCATACATTCTGCTCCATTTTTCTACAATTCACACAAGCCCAACCTGTAAAATCAATCATTACCGGTTTACCTACTTCTTTTGCATATGCTAATCCCTTATCGTAATCGTTAAAGGCTAAAATATCGTGAGGTGCTAGCAGGTGAGCGCCGTCTGGTAATTCGCTATGAGTATTACCCATAGCGGCACTTCCAAGTTTTGTAAAACCAACACCATAGGGTGACTCACTATAATCTTGTGGTGGTGGAAACGCGCTTATTAAATTTAATGGGGCTCCCCATAAACCTGGAATCATATAAATAGTAAACGAGAGAACAACTAAACCTAAACTTAATCGTCCTATAGAAATGTGCGTTAAGGGTGAATCATGTGGTAATTGAATTTTTCCAAAAAGATAGAAAGCCAAGGTTCCGAAAATAGCAATCCAAATGGCTAAAAACACTTCGCGTTCTAATAAATGCGCTTGTAGTACTAAATCGGCTTGTGATAAGAATTTAAAAGCTAGTGCCAATTCTAAAAACCCTAGGACTACTTTAACGGTATTTAACCAGCCACCTGATTTTGGTAATGAGTTTAACCACCCAGGGAAGGCTGCAAATAAAGCAAAAGGTAACGCAATGGCTAATGAAAATCCTAGCATACCGATTATGGGTGCTAAACCACCTTTGGATGCTGCTTCGACTAATAATGTTCCTACAATGGGTCCTGTGCATGAAAACGACACAATCGCTAGTGCCAATGCCATAAAGAAGATGCCTATCAATCCGCCTCTATCGGCTTGAGAATCGACTTTGTTAGCCCAACTATTTGGTAACATAATTTCAAAAGCTCCTAAAAAGGATATTGCAAAAATCACTAATAATAAAAAGAAAATAATATTAAACCATACATTGGTGGCTAGCGCATTTAAAGCATCGGCTCCAAAAATACCGGTGACTGCCGTTCCTAATAGTACATAAATAACAATAATACAAATACCATATATAATTGCATTTTTAATACCTGCTGCCTTATTCTTGCTTTGCTTTGTAAAAAAGCTCACCGTCATAGGAATCATAGGAAATACACATGGTGTTAATAGGGCCGCAAAACCTGATAAAAAGGCAATAAAGAATATGCCCCAAAGTCCCTTTTTAGGCTCTTTTGAAGGTCTATTAATTTGGGTATTACTACTCGTGTTTTGTTCATTAATATTGTCAACTGCATGGTTGACTTCAGGCTTATCTGAAATATTAAATACTAAATCGACTTCGGTTGGTGGTGTACAATTGGTGTCATTGCATGCCATAAATTCTACAAACCCATGAAGTGTTGCGGTGTCTTTTAAAATTTCGATGGTTTGTTCAAAAATAGCTTCCTTCTCAAAATAAGTGATTTCCATTTCAAAAACAGCATCTTGAACGGTATGGCCTTCACTCTCTTTGGTATTTCCAATAATTTTAAAATTCTCATTACTATCATCGTAAGTAAATGTTGTTGGAATAGGGCCATCCTCTGGTACACCCTGCGAATATAAGTGCCAGCCTTCTTCAATAGAGGCTTTTGAAATTAGTTTATATTCTGCATCTGATATTTTTTCTACAGAGGTCGACCATTTAACGGGATTAAAAATCTGGGCTTGTCCTATTGAAAAGGATAATATAGTTACTAAAATTAGAAATTTTCTAATCATCATACTTTAAGGTTTTATTGTACGTTAAATATCAAATTTACTTCTGTAGGTGGTAAGCATCTGCTATCATCACAAACCATAAATTCTACTGTGGCATTTATTTTAAAAGCCTTTTGTGTTTTTAGCCTTATACGTTGTTTAAATGATGCTTTTTTATCAAAATACTTAATTTTCATTTCAAAAACAGGATCATTAACCACATGTCCCACCTCCTCTGTTGTATTTCCTTTTTTAAGATAGTTTGCATTGCCTTCAAATGTAAAACTTGTTGGTATTGGCCCTCCATCAGGCACCTCTTGTGAATACAAATGCCAATTGGTTTCAATCGTTGCCGTGGCAATTAGTTCAAATTCTGTATCGCTGATTTTTTGAATCGATGTAGACCACTTTACAGGTTCTAAGATTTGAGATTGTCCAAACCAAATAGTAAAAAAGGCAATTATTAAGGTTACTTTTTTCATGATTTATTCATTATGCATCAAAAATAATACTTTAGTGCATCATTAAAGACAATTTTTATAATAGCTTAGGTATATATTAGAACAACTTCTATTAAAAATATTATTCAAAAAAGTTATACCTCTATCTGGATTAATATTTTACTTAATACCACCTATTGCTTGATTGGTTCTTTAGTTAAAATTTTATTGTTATTATTTGGTTTAAACACAATTTCATAGGATTCGCCTCCATACATCACTTCTTTTGCTAAGGTTTGAAGCTCTTTATTTGTCATATTATTTACAATATCCTCAAAATTTTTAGAATCGTTCATATTATAACCATATCTAAAAAAAGCAGTGAGCAATTGCATATCGTACCCATTTTTATCTTTTGATTGTTGACGTTCTTTAATAAAATTGGTCTTCGTTTTATTTAAATCGTCTTCGTTAATATCGCCGTTAGCCACTTTTTGTAGTTCGTTTTGAACTATATCAACTAATTTCTCTGCTAAATCTGGATTACAATCAAAACTTACTGAAACATACGCTTGAGATTTTGGTTCTCTAGAAAACGTTGCATAAGCTCTTGGGCTGTAAGCACCGCCCTCAGACTCTCTAACGGTTTCTGTAATCCGTAATTGTAGAACATCTCCTAAAGCATCTGTGTAAATCGCATTTTTAATAGAATATGGCATTTCCTTTTTGTATGCAATATTAATTCTCGCCTTAGGATCTTCCATAGTTAAATAAATATCTTCATCGATATTATCTGAAACCCATTCAGCACCATTATCTATAAATGATTCTTTCGTCATTTTTGTCGGTATACTTGCCACATAAGTTTCTAATAATGGTTTTAATTGGTCTTCACTGACATCCCCAACAATAAAAAATTCAAAATCGGATGCATCGCCAAAACGTTCTTTATAAATGGTTTTTATTTTGTCAAAAGAAACTTTAGACGCAAAATCTTCATTAAAGATAGGTTCCTTAGGATTGTTTTTTCCATATAAAGCGACCGTAAGACTATCTCTCATTTTTTCTCCAATATCTTTACTTCTTCTTATAATGTAATTGTCTATGTTGCTGCCTAAAACTTTATAAGCTTCCTCATCAAAACGTGGTTTTACAAAATACACATGTAGCATTTGTAACATCGTTTCAACATCCTTGGTGTTTGAAGACCCATATATATTCTCGTTAATTTCACCTAAACCAATTCTAACATTAGCGGTTTTACCTGCTAAAATCTTTTTTAAATCGGTAGATGAAAAATCTCCTAATCCAGACATTTGTATTAAATTACCCAATAGGCTGGCAGACGGCAAATAATCATCACTTAGAAGCGATGTCCCTCCATAACTAAACCCATTTAAAGACACTTTATCCTTTTCTTTATCAACATATTTATAATGAACTTTTATACCGTTACTTAAAACAAAGGTTGTAGATCCTAAATCTGAATTTGTTTCAGCTTTTGAAATTGTTCCATCAATTATCGTAATATCTGACACTAATGTTTTTCCTTTTAAGTCTTCAGAATATGGCTCCAGTGCAGGATTATTTTCAACAGCCATAATAATTTGCTTGGCTTGTTCTTCAGTTAAATTATCTTGTTCTTCTACGCCTGTAACGTTTAAAAATCTGTTCTCTTGTGTATATAATCTTTTTATGGTTTGATTAAGCTCCTCGTTTGTAATATCATCAAAAAGTTGCTTAGCGATGTCGTACTCCTTTTCTATATCCGAAATAGTTGAATTCTCCAAATAATTAGTTTGAATTGAACGAACAATTCTTCCATGGCTGACATCGTTCCTTTTGGCTATTTGGTTTTCATAAGAGCTTTTTAATTGTGCAACCGTTCTGTCAATTTCAGACTGAATATAACCAAACTTTACAGCTCTTGCTAATTCTGTCAAGACTTGAGAGAACGCCTCTTTTTGCATGTTTGGCTTAGGGGCAATTCTCATACTTAATGAATTTGATGTTCTGGACATACCTCCATAACCAACATATGCTCCTAAAAAAGCAGCCTCTGGTTTTTGGGCTTGTTCTGAAATTCTGGCAGACAGCATTGAAATAACCATAGATTCTAATAATAATCGTTTTAAATCGGCTACCGTTTCAGTGTCTAAAGATTTTTTATGACGAATACCAAAACTAATATTTGCTGTAGAAACTTCAGGATCCATACCTAAGCTATATAGCATTTCTTTATTGTCTGGAATATCAACAATAAAACGTTCTCTAGGGTTGTCAACCGCAGGGATTTTTGAAAATTTCTCTATAATTTTTTGTTCTACCTCATCAACATCTACATCCCCTATAACGGCGATAGCTTGTAAATCTGTTCTGTACCAATCATGATAAAAATCTCTTAAGGCTTTATACTCAAACCCTTCAACCACAGACATTAATCCTATAGGCAATCTATCAGCATATTTAGAATGATTGAATGTGATTGGTAATGACGTTTGAAATAAACGCATTTGCCCATTTTGGCGTGTGCGCCATTCTTCCTTGATAACGCCACGTTCGGCGTCAATTTCTTCATCTGTCAATAACAAATAATTGGACCAATCATTTAAAACCGTTAAACACGTATCAACTAGACCATCCTTCGTAGGGATATTATTTAAGTTATACACAGTCTCATCAAAAGATGTATACGCATTAATATCTTTACCAAAAACGGCTCCATGTTTTTGTAGCGTATTTAAAATTCCTTTACCCGGAAAACTTTCGGTTCCATTAAAAGCCATATGTTCTAAAAAATGAGCTAAACCTCTCTGATCTTCATTTTCTAATACAGAACCAACATTTTGAATAATATAATAGCTTGCTGCATCCTTTACGACATCGGTACTTTTAATATAATACGTCATTCCATTCGGCAAAACCCCTTTTTTTATGGACTGGTCGACAGGTAACGGATTGTTAAAATCCAACGGTTGGGCAATTCCATTAAAATTGATTGCAAGGCAAAAAGTAAATGCAAGCAGTAAAAGACGTTTCATGTAATTATGTTTTATAGTTATATAAACAAAAATAGGGTTTTATCATTTTTTTTAAGCTGCCTTTATGAAAGTTTTAATATGGCTTAAAAAAGAAATAGAGTGAAATAAGAAGAGTAAATACTGAAAATTTAAGAGTTTTATAAACTTTTCAAAACAAAAAAAAGGTTTACAACGATTAAATGTTGTAAACCTTTGATTTAAAAGTGGTCCCACCTGGGCTCGAACCAGGGACTTTCTGATTATGAGTCAGATACTCTAACCAACTGAGTTATAGGACCCAAATTGGAGTGCAATATTACTACTATTTTTATTATACTGCAAGCCTTTTTATTCTAAAATTATCGTTTATTCTCCTTCTATTGCTTGACACAACTCAATTAAAACGCCATTCGTAGTTTTAGGATGCAAAAAAACAACCCATTTATTATCTGCTCCTTTTTTAGGCGTTTCGTTTAAAATAATAAATCCTTCTTTTTTAAGGCGTTTTACTTCTGCTTCAATATCATCTACATCAAACGCTATGTGGTGAATACCTTCACCCTTTTTATCAATAAATTTAGCAATAGGGCTTTCAGGATTTGTAGCCTCTAATAATTCAATTTTATTAGTTCCTACCTTAAAAAAAGAGGTTTTTACGCCTTCCCTTTCTACAGCTTCTATTTTATAATGTTTTTCTCCAAAGAGTTTAGAAAACAACATATTAGAAGATTCTATACTTTTTACAGCGATTCCTATGTGTTCGATTTTTTTCATTAATCTGTTGTTTAATTAAGATACAAATTTTGTAAATCAAAAGTAAGATAATCTTTAAATATCACGTATTTTTGCTCAACAAACCAATGATGTTAATAAAATGAGTAACATAGAGGAAAGTCAAAGACAAAAAAAAATAGCATCAGTATTAAAACGTGATTTAGTAGATGTGTTACAAAGTGCTGCCACACAAGGTGGTATGCAAGGAATCCTTATATCGGTTTCAAAAGTAAAAGTAACCGTTGACTTATCGGTTGCAAAAGTGTATTTAAGTATTTTTCCTAATAATAAAGGTGCTGAACTATTGGAAGGCATAAAATCAAATGCACCATTAATAAAGCATGAAATTGCGCAACGTACCAAGCATCAATTACGCCGTATGCCGCGGTTAGAGTTTTTTATTGACGACTCTTTAGAATATATTGATCAAATTGAAAAATCTTTAAAAGGAAATGAAAACCCTATAAAAGACCCAAGTATTTTAGATAAACGCAAAAAGTCATAATCACTTTTTTTAAGAACCTTTTTCTGTTCTCATATTAAACATATGAATTTTTCATTTTATATAGCACAACGTTATTTACGCTCAAAAAGCAGTAACAATGCTATAAATATTATAACCATTGTTGCCGCAATAGGTGTTGTTTTAGGGGCTGCTTCTTTATTTATTGTGCTCTCTGGTTTTTCTGGTTTAAAAGATTTTACCCTTCAATTTTCTAGTGTTGTGGATCCTGATTTAAAAGCAGAAGCAAGTATTGGTAAATCTTTTGTCTTATCAGAAGACCAAACCCAACAGTTAAAAAATTTAAAAGAAATAGCACTTTATTCTAAAATAATTGAAGAGCGGGTTGTGATTGCTTTTGATGATAAAAATGATATTGTAACGCTTAAAGGTGTTGATGAATCTTTCCAAAGAGTAACCAGTATAGACTCTGTGATTGTTCAAGGTGGTTGGGTAAATCAAGGAGCGCGTCAAGTAGTGGTTGGCTGGGGTATTTCTAATAATCTATCGCTAGGTGTTTTAGATTTTAGTAAGACGCTTAATATTTATGTTCCAAAACCAGGTAAAGGACAAATTACATCAACAAATAATGCCTTTAACTCTATTAAAGCTATTAATGTTGGCGTTTTTGACGTTAACGAAAAAATGAATGATACCTATATTTTTGCCCCTATAGATTTGGCTAAACAATTATTAAACTATAAAAATAATCAGATTACCGGTATTGAATTTAAGTTAGTAGATGGTGCAGATGAATCAGCTGTTAAAGAAAAAATTCAATCTGTTTTAGGTAATAAAGTGGTTATTAAAAACAGAACGCAACTTAACGATGCCTTATATAAAATGTTAAACACTGAAAATTTAGCTGTTTATTTAATATTTACCTTGGTACTGATTATCGCTTTATTTAATGTGATTGGCTCCATTATTATGATGATTCTTGACAAGAAAAAGACATTAAACACGTTATTTAACCTTGGCGCCACTATAAAAGATATAAGACGTATCTTCTTTTTACAAGGCACTTTAATGACTCTTTTTGGTGGTATTATTGGAATAGCAATAGGCTTCATTGTGATTGTGTTACAAAAAACATTTGCTTTAGTTATGATTACTTCAACCCTGCCTTATCCCGTAACTATAAAACCAGAAAATTTTATTATTGTGTTTTTAACGATTTCTATTTTAGGTTTTTTAGCCTCAAAAGTAGCGTCTGTAAGAATTACAAAATCATTAGTTAGATTACATTAATTATAGCAAGTTGCCCATGTATGGCAAATAGGCATTTATTAACAATTTCAAAGGTATCAAAATGGGATGCATGAGAAATCCTTCTTGCGAAATAACAATCAGATAAATATAAACCTCTAATTAAAATGTAATACCCAAAGGATGGACCAGCAAGAGCTATAATAGTGTATAGCTTTTGTAAAGCTTCCATTTATGGCTTTACAAAACTAGTAGCAGATAGCGCAATAGGCCTAAGCCTACTTGCTATAAAAAAATTACTCGGTAAACTGATAACCTGAAAACTTATCAAGCACCTCATCGAAAGCTGCGAAAACATCCTGAGGTTTATCACTCGTTACCATTTTAGTTCGGTATTCTTTAAAATGCGGAATCCCTTTAAAGTAATTAGTGTAATGTCTTCTGGTTTCAAAGACACCAAGAATTTCACCTTTCCAGTCAATCGACATTTGCAAATGTCTGCGTGCCGCTTCCACACGCTCTTCTAAAGAAATTGGCGCTAAATGCTCTCCAGTTTTAAAAAAGTGTTTTACTTGTTTAAAAAACCAAGGATTTCCAATACTGGCCCGACCTATCATAGCCCCATCAAGTCCATAACTATCACGCATTTCCATAGCTTTTTCGGGCGTATCTACATCACCATTTCCAAACACAGGAATGTGCATTCTCGGGTTGTTTTTAACCTCAGCAATAGGTTTCCAGTCGGCACAACCTTTATACATTTGTGCTCTGGTTCTGCCATGAATGGCAATCGCTTTACAACCAACGTCTTGAAGCCTTTCGGCAACTTCGACAATTCTTATAGAATCATGATCCCAACCTAAACGGGTTTTTACTGTAATAGGAATATTGGTACGCTTAACCATTTCGGAAGTGAGTTGCTCCATCAAACAAACATCTTTTAAAATGCCAGCACCAGCGCCTTTGCTTACTACTTTTTTTACCGGACAACCAAAATTAATATCAATAATGTCTGGTTTCGATCTTTCAACAATATCAATGGTTTGAAGCATGCTCTCTAAATTGGCTCCAAATATTTGAATACCAACAGGACGTTCTTTTTCATAAATATCTAATTTCATAACGCTTTTGGCGGCATTACGAATTAAACCTTCACTCGATACAAATTCGGTATAAACAACATCTGCGCCTTGCTCTTTACATAACGCACGAAAAGGTGGATCGCTCACATCTTCCATAGGCGCTAAAAGCAGGGGGAAGTCTAGTAATTCTATGTTATCTATTTTAACCAAAGATTTTCATTTTGGCGCAAAATTACTGTTTTTTACTTAGAAGAACTACTTCTTAATTTTTAGAAACATCTTGTAACTCCACAAGAACTTCATTTTTTCTGTTTAAAATTTCAAATGGTGGATTATATCCAAAAAAGTAAAATTTATTAGAATAAGGAATACCTTCTTCTTCTAAAGCAGCCTTTAATTTATTTTTATAGACCTCAATTTTTTTAGAATTTGCCCACCCTCCAAAAGTAATGGCCGCCATCGTTTTAGAGGGCTCTTCTCTGAACTCAATATCCGATTGATTAGGTTTAGGAAGATTCTCTTTCTTGAATTTTTTTGGTACCATAAACATCATGGTCATGGTCATGGAGTCTTCTAAAGACATGGAAACAGGTGAGGTCATTGCTATTTTCTCATTAGTCTCGTTTCCTCCAAAAATATAACCTGCCAATATTGAAAAGCCTTTGCCGGAGGCTTCTTTATAGCTATTCGTTGTTAACTTAACCGATGTAAATAAGGTCGCTTCATAGTTTCTAATTTCAAATTTAGAAAAGCTTTTTACTATTTTGTACGGATAATACTCAATACCACTTTGACTTTTCATGGCATAAACTTGAACAATTATAAAGACTATAACTAAAATGCTGAGTATAATTAACGTGATTTTCATTTTCATAATTTTAAAATATATTAATATTATTTGTGTCTTTTTAAAACCCAAAGTCCGTAGAACCCGATAAAAAGCTCACCAAAAGTTCCAAAAATCAATGGAAATGTAGGTATACCGTCTAACACGAAACTAATAAGCCTTCCGAAGCCTAAACCCAGCATAAAAATGACATTTGAAACTAAGGCAGCAAATAAATAGTTCCTTTTTAAAAGTCCTAAAACCCACAAGAAAGAAAACCCTAAATACAAACCCATCATAGCCTTAAATACATTAAGCTCATCGATGGTGTTTAAATAAACATCAAATTGAAAAGAGGGTTTAAAACCATAAATCAAAGACGCAGGAATTGCGATTATTAATGAAATAATTAAATGTACTTTTTTAATAAAGTTATCACTATTCATTAATGGCTTCGTTTTATTCAATTTTATCAAAAGTAGTGAAGATTTCTCAGCTCATAAAAAGCTTCTTAAATTCAATAAAAATTCATCTATATTTGCAAATTAAAGCTAGGTATAGATTGTTTTATGAAGAATATTAGAAATTTTTGCATTATTGCGCATATAGATCATGGTAAAAGTACGCTTGCAGACCGTTTGTTAGATTCTACAGGTTCTGTAACCGACAGAGAAAAACAAGATCAGCTTTTAGATAGTATGGATTTAGAGCGTGAACGCGGTATTACTATCAAGTCGCACGCGATTCAAATGGATTACAATTATAAAGGTGAACAGTATGTTTTAAATTTAATAGACACACCTGGTCACGTAGATTTCTCGTATGAAGTATCACGTTCTATTGCCGCTTGTGAAGGTGCGCTTCTTATTGTAGACGCAGCTCAAAGTATTCAAGCCCAAACCATTTCTAATTTATATCTGGCTTTAGAAAATGATTTAGAAATTATACCAATCCTCAATAAAGTTGATTTACCAAGTGCTAATCCTGAAGAAGTAACCGATGATATTGTTGAATTGTTAGGCTGTGATCCTTCTGAAGTGATTCATGCCAGTGGCAAAACTGGTTTTGGTGTTGACGAAATTTTAGCGGCTGTTATAGAGCGTATTCCTGCTCCCAAAGGTAATCCTGATGAACCACTTCAGGCCTTAATTTTTGATTCTGTATACAATCCGTTTAGAGGCGTTGAAACTTACTTTAGAGTGATTAACGGCTCTATAAAAAAAAATCAGCTAATCAAGTTTATTGCCACTGGGAAAACCTATAACGCCGATGAAGTTGGAACCTTAAGGTTAAAGCAATTTCCAAGAACTGAAATAAAAGCAGGTGATGTTGGGTATTTAATTACGGGTATTAAAGAAGCAAAAGAAGTAAAAGTTGGTGATACCATTACCGATGCGAAAACACCAACAACGAATGCTATTGCTGGATTTGAAGATGTAAAGCCTATGGTATTTGCTGGTATTTATCCTGTTGATACTGAAGATTATGAAGAACTTCGTAATTCTATGGAAAAATTACAACTTAATGATGCATCTTTGGTATTTACCCCTGAAAGTTCTGCAGCTTTAGGCTTTGGTTTCCGTTGTGGATTCTTAGGAATGTTACATATGGAAATTATTCAGGAACGTTTAGAGCGGGAATTTGATATGACAGTAATAACGACTGTTCCAAACGTATCTTATTTTGCCTATACAAGAAAGTATCCAGACGATCCAATTATTGTTAATAATCCTAGTGATTTGCCAGACCCCTCTGGTTTAGAGCGCGTGGAAGAACCTTATATAAAAGCCACCATTATTACAAAAGCAGATTTTGTAGGGAATGTGATGTCGCTTTGTATTGAAAAACGGGGCATGATTACCAATCAAACTTATTTAACACCAGAGCGTGTAGAGCTTAATTTTGATATGCCTTTAGCTGAAATTGTATTTGATTTTTACGACCGATTAAAAACAGTCTCTAAAGGATACGCATCGTTTGACTATCACCCTATTGGTATGAAAACATCAAAACTGGTTCGCGTTGATATCTTATTAAATGCACAACCTGTTGATGCGCTTTCTGCTTTAATACATGCTGACAATGCCCAAAACATTGGTAAAAAGATGTGCGAAAAGTTAAGAGAACTTATCCCGCGCCAACAGTTTGATATTCCAATTCAGGCAGCTATTGGTGCTAAAATTATATCTCGTGAAACTATAAAAGCACTTCGTAAAGATGTAACTGCAAAATGTTATGGTGGTGATATCTCGCGTAAGCGTAAACTACTTGAAAAGCAGAAAAAAGGAAAAAAACGTATGCGTCAAGTTGGTAATGTAGAAATCCCACAGGAAGCCTTTATGGCCGTTTTAAAATTAAATGATTAAAGCAAAACCCATCAAAAATTTAGATGGGTTTTTATTCTCTTTACGTAGTTAATCACAAGTAGCGCCAAATTGCTCATAAGTAGCAATAAATTCAGCAAATGTAATACCATCAAGATCCTCTATTTCTTCTTCACCAAAGGTGGTAATTGTTATTGTTCCATCTCCATTATCGCAAATTTCAGAAGGAATATTGAGGCCATCAAATTCAAAATTACATGTTCGACAATCATCTATTGCTATTTTATCATCATTGTTATCACTACAAGACACAAAAAATAAGACTCCCATAACTAGAGCCATACATACACTTTTTTTCATAAATAGTTGGTTTTTAAAAAATTTAGTTCGCAATATGATGATTAAAAATAGATAAATTATCTCTTTGTGCTTTTTTTATCAACTATTTATTATATAATGAGCAGAAACGTAATTAATTAAAAAATCTTTTTAAAACTCAAAAACAGAATACTTAAAATTTCATTTTAATTGAAATATTCATAACAAATTTTAAATTTTAAAAAATTATCAATAATAGTGCACTGCCCATACCCCTGCTTTGAAATAATATTTTTAAGTTTATAGGTTTACAAAGGGTATGTTATTAATTAATAACATACCTCTTAGATAAAAAATTGTTAGTTTCTGAAAATAAATTAACTAATTGGCACTTAAAATTATTAACCAAAAAAATGAAAGTACTTTTTTATACTAGAGAATTTCCCCCATATGTTTATGGAGGCGCAGGTGTTCATGTTGAATATTTAGCAGGAGAATTAGCAAAACTTATGGAAGTTGATGTGAGATCTTTTGGTGACCAAGACCAAAAAAACGGAAACTTAACCGTCAAAGGGTTTCCTTATGAAAATCCTGTATTTAATAACAGTAACTCACAACTTAAGGCTGTATTTCAAACATTAAGTACTTGTATTCAAATGAATGCTGAAGATTCGGGTGCAGATATTGTTCATTGCCATACCTGGTATGCGCAATTTGCGGGTATTATAGCAAAACTATGTTACGGTATTCCTTTGGTGATTACAACGCATTCTTTAGAACCTCTAAGACCTTGGAAACGTGAACAATTAGGTAGGGGTTATGATGCCTCTTCATGGGTAGAAAAAACAGCTATTGAAATGGCCGATGCTGTTATTGCTGTTTCAAAAGAAACTAAAGATGATGTTTTAAAATATTTTAATGTCGATGAAAGCAAAATAAAAGTTATTTATAATGGGATTAACCTGCAAGAATATATCGTTACAAACGAAACATCGACATTAAAAGCTTATGGTATAAACAAATCGAAACCGTATGTGCTTTTTGTAGGTAGAATTACAAGGCAAAAAGGAATTATTCATCTAGTGAATGCTATTAAATATATAGACCCAGAAACTCAAATTGTATTATGTGCGGGTGCTCCAGACACTGCTGATATTGCCAAAGAGATGGAAGATAGTGTGGCCGAAGTAAAAAAAACCAGAAAGAACGTTATTTGGATTGATAAAATGCTGGATAAAAAAGAGGTTATTCAATTATACTCTCATGCAGACGTTTTTTGTTGTCCATCAATCTATGAACCTTTTGGAATTATAAACATTGAAGCTATGGCCTGCGGTACAGCCGTCGTTGCAAGTGCTGTTGGCGGTATCAAAGAAGTGGTGATTGATGGGGAAACAGGAATTTTAGTTACATTACAACAACAAACTTCGGCGCCGTTTGAGCCTGTAAATCCAGATAAGTTTGCCCAAGACCTTGCCAATGGTGTCAACAAATTAATTAGTAATAAAGCGCTTAGAGAAAAAATGGCTGAAAATGGTAGAAAACGCGTGGAAGATCATTTTGATTGGGTAGCCATAGCAAAACAAGTTAAAGATTTGTATCAGTCATTAATCTAAGCAAAAACGGTATGCTTATATAAAAATTTAATTGTAAATTAACAATGTATTTTTTCTTTTTAAAAATGTAATAATTAAAATACCGAAATTCATAAATTCTTAAACTAACAAACATGATTAATAAAAAGGTTTTAGCTATCATTTTAGGTGGTGGCCAAGGTTCGAGACTCCATCCATTAACTGAACAACGATCTAAACCAGCGGTTCCAATTGCGGGTAAATACAGACTTGTTGATATTCCTATATCAAATTGTATTAATTCAGATATTAAACGCATGTTTGTTCTAACTCAATTTAATTCTGCTTCTTTAAACAGGCATATTAAAAACACCTATCACTTTAGTTTTTTCAGTGAAGCCTTTGTCGACGTATTAGCGGCAGAACAAACACCAAATAATAAAACCTGGTTTCAAGGTACCGCAGATGCTGTAAGACAAAGTATGCATCATTTTTTAAGACATGATTTTGATTATTTTCTTATTCTCTCAGGAGATCAATTATATCAAATGGACTATGGAAAAATGCTGCACGCCCATGAAGAAAACAATGCAAAAATATCTATAGCGACTATTCCTGTTAACGGAAAGGATGCCACCTCTTTTGGAATTCTAAAATCGGACAACCAGAATGCAATAACATCTTTTATTGAAAAACCAGACGCAAGCTTGTTGCCAGAATGGACTTCAGAAGTTAGTGATGAAATGAATTCACAAGGACGACATTATTTAGCCTCTATGGGTATTTATCTTTTTAATAGGGATTTGCTTGTAGATTTAATGAAAAATCCCGAAACGAATGACTTCGGTAAAGAAATTATTCCTCAGGCCATTGACGAACATAAAACCTTAAGCTATCAATATGAAGGGTATTGGACCGATATCGGAAATATTGATTCTTTCTTTGAGGCAAACTTGGGCTTAACAGAAAACATTCCAAAATTTGATTTATACGACAAAGCAAAACGTATCTATACAAGAGCCAGAATGTTACCAACAACCAAAATTGCAGGCACTATCTTAGATAAAACAGTTATTGCTGAAGGATGCATTATAGCTGCGGCAAAAATTGAGCAGTCTGTTATTGGTATACGATCAAGAATAGGTAAAGAATCTACTATTATAAACACCTATATGATGGGAAGTGATTATTATCAAACGCTTGAAGATATTGAAAATAAAAAAATAAAAGCCCTCATGGGAATTGGCGAGCGCTGCTTTATTAAAAATGCCATAATAGATAAAAACTGTTGCATTGGTGACGACGTGCGGATCAACGGAGGCAAACACCTTGAAGATACCGAAAACGACTTATTCGTGGTTCGAGATGGCATTGTTGTTGTTAAAAAAGGAGCCGTAATTCCGGTTGGATACGTTATCTAATTAAAGGTTTAAAAAATTTATTGATCTCTCTAAACTAGCTAAAAATGCAAGACCAAAAACGTGTTGTAATTGATTATGTTTACCCTAAAATAAACGATGGTGATTTTTATATTAAACGTGTTGTAAACGAAATAGTTACTATCGATGCCTATGTACTTGTAGACGGACACGATGTTATTGCGGCCTCTGTATTATACAAACATGCTGCTGAAAAAAAATGGAAAGAAGTAAGGATGAACCTTCTCGTTAATGACGAATGGAGCGCATCTTTTACTGTTGAAAAGCAAGGGTTTTACAGCTATAGAGTAGAAGCATGGGTTGATTATGCACTTAATTGGCAATACGGTATTAAACGAAAAATTCAAGATAATCAGCAGGTGAAATCAGAACTTCTTGAAGGGGTTGTATTTCTTAAAGAAATTCAAAATAATGCAACTCATAATGATTCATTATATCTAGATCATTTAGTAAATATTTTTCAAAATGAAGGGGATTATGAAGAGGCCATTCAAGAGGCTACCAGTGATCGATTACATGATATTTTTGCCTTACATCCACAAAAAATTCTATGTAACACATCAAAGGAATATCAAGTTTATGTAGATAGAAAAAAGGCACGATTTAGTACTTGGTATGAATTTTTTCCGCGTTCGGCTTCAGAACATCAAGGTCAACATGGAACTTTCAAAGACTGTGAACGCTTGTTGCCAAGAGTCGCTAACATGGGCTTTGACACCCTATACTTTCCGCCAATACATCCTATTGGGGAAGTAAACAGAAAAGGAAAAAATAATACGACTACCACTGTTAATGGTGATGTAGGATCTACTTGGGGTGTTGGTTCACATCTTGGCGGTCATAAAGCGATTCATCCGCAACTTGGGTCTTTAGAAGATTTTAAAGCATTAATTCAAAAAGCTAAAGAACACAACATTGAAATCGCGATGGATTATGCCTTGCAGGCAGCACCCGATCATCCTTGGGTTAAAGAACATCCACAATGGTTTAAGTGGCGTCCAGACGGAACCGTTCAGTACGCTGAGAATCCCCCAAAAAAATATCAGGATATTTTGCCTATTTATTGGGAAAGTGAAGATTATAAAAACCTTTGGAAAGAGTGTTTAGACATATTAATGTATTGGATAGATTGCGGTATTAACGTCTTTAGAGTTGATAATCCGCACACCAAACCATTCTATTTTTGGAATTGGATAATCACAAAAGTGAAAGCAAAACATCCCGATGTTATATTTTTAGCGGAAGCTTTTACAAAGCCAAAAGTGATGGCACAATTAGCAAAACAAGGCTACACACAATCTTATACTTATTTTACCTGGAGAAATAATAAACACGAACTAATTGAATATGTTGAAGAATTAACCAAAAGCGAACTACGCGAATACATGCAACCTAATTTTTGGCCAAATACGCCAGATATTAACCCTATGCATTTGCAAGGCGCTAACGAATCTAAACACATTCAGCGTTATGTCTTGGCGGCCACTTTAAGCTCTTCAATTGGGATTTACGGTCCTGTTTTCGAATATATGTTAAGTGATGCACTCTTAGGTAGAGAAGAATATTTAAATTCTGAAAAATTTCAAATAACCCACTACGACTGGTCTATTCAAAATAAACTTATTACTGTTATTTCAAAAATAAACCATATTCGTCATCAAAATGAGGCGCTACAGCAAACCAATAATATTAAGTTTTGCCATATTGAAAATAATAACCTCATGGCTTTCTATAAGTGGAATGACGCTAAAACAAACGAGTTGTTAATTATTATTAGCTTAGATGCTTACAACTCCCAACAAGGCTCCGTACAACTCCCATTAAAAGAATTAGGTGTCTCTGAAGGAACCCAAATAGTAGTAAAAGATTTAATTACAAATAATAGCTATAACTGGTATAGTGAGTGGAATTATATTGAATTACATCCTACATTACCCTTTCATGTTTTCAAAATAAACAAATAATTATGACTGAAAAAAAGGGAGAAAAAACGACTATCACACAAACATTTAATTTTGATACGCCCTGGGAAGAGCTATTACAAAACAAGGCGTTTGTTAAAGTTTTTCTTTCTGATGTTTTAGGAGATTATATTACAAAACAACGCTGGTATGGGGGAAAATCAAGCGTCTTAAAGTATATAGAACTATCGGAATATTTTAGAATTCAGCAAGATGGTGAAGTTTACTATGGGTTAATCTTAGAAATTAACTTTGTAGAAGCTTTTTATCAGCATTATTTTTTACCCATTGCTTTTGTTACTGATGAAAATTTTGTTAAACAAGATAGAATTCTTCCCATTAGTATACATGGAAAAAAAGGCTATATTATTGATGCTGTAAATCTTGAGGCTTTTAGAAAATTAGTTTTTGAAAGAATTATTACTGCACAACCCAAGGACACTACTAAGGTACAATACCATAAAAGTCCGTTTTTTAACAATATTGCCTATGAGTCTTCTCGTTTTATGGGGTTGGAACAAAGTAACACTTCTTTGGTTTATAACGAAAAATATGTTTTAAAATTTTTTAGACGCATTTATGCCGATAAGAACCCGGACTATGAAATGAGTCGGTTTTTATCAGAAAAAAAAGAGTTTAAAAATACACCTTCATACCTTGGAAGTATTAATGTAGTAGATTCAGATGATGTTTATATCACCATAGGCCTCATGCAAGAAATGGTTCCCAATGAAGGAGACGCTTGGCAATATATGCTGAAAGAATTACATAAAGTATTTTCAAATTTAGAATATAAAAACATCAACATCCATTCGCTTCCAAACACAGAGCTATACCAACGACTCAGCATTAAAGATATTCCACCACAAATTATAGATTGGGCTGGATTGAATCTTTTTGTTAAAACTCAAACTTTAGCGAAACGTACCGCAGAAATGCATATTGCTTTGGGTTCAGAATTTGAAGAAACAGCCTTTACGCCTACTCATTTTAATGACGACTATACCGTTTGGCTTAAAAATAGAATGTTATATCAATTTCAAAACAGATTAAATCTTATTGAAAACAACCTTCATCAATTAGACGGATTAGCTTTTGAATTAGCTAATGAGTTTTTAGATAAAAAAAATCTTATTAGAAAACAATTTATAACCTTTGATTGGACCAAACTTAAAGGCGAACGCATAAGGGTTCATGGAGATTACCACTTGGGTCAAGTTTTAGTGAAAGATGATGATTTTTATATTTTAGATTTTGAAGGCGAACCAGAAAGCACCATTAGAGATAGAAAAGTAAAACAACCATCTCTAAAAGATGTTGCCGGTATGTTCAGGTCTTTTCACTATGCTATTTATGCTACCATTTTTAATAATATTGAAGACCATTATAAAGCGTCTCAAGAAGACTTATTTAAAGCAGGAGAAATACTCTATAGATATATAACTGGTTTATTTTTAGGAACTTATGTTACTAAAACGCAAAATGCAAATTTAAATTTAGGTTATAACCAAGAACGTATTTTTATTTTAAAATACTGCTTACTTGAAAAAGCCGTTTATGAGTTAGGCTATGAACTCAATTCACGTCCAAGATGGGCTGTTATTCCTTTAAAAGGAATTTCTAATATTCTAAACCACTAATCTATGTCACAAGTACACGTTTATAGTCTTTTTACAGACTTTGATATCAATCTTTTTAAAGCAGGAAAACATTATAGACTCTATGAAAAATTTGGGTCTCATATTGTTACTGTAGATGGTGTTAAAGGCACTTATTTTTCGGTTTGGGCACCATCAGCTAAACAGGTATCTGTTATTGGTGATTTCAATTTTTGGATTGAAGGAGAACATCAATTAAACGTTCGTTGGGACTCTAGTGGCATTTGGGAAGGATTCATTCCTCATGTTGGAAAAGGTAATATTTATAAATATAAAATTCAGAGTAATAATAACGATATAAAAACTGAAAAAGCAGATCCCTATGCAAGACGCTGTGAACATCCACCTAAAACGGCTTCGGTAGTTTGGGATGACAACTATAAGTGGAAAGATACTAGTTGGATGAAAAAACGTAAAAAACATAATGCTTTAGATGCGCCTTATTCTGTTTACGAAGTTCATTTAGGCTCTTGGAAAAGACATTTAGAAGAAGATCGTTTTTTATCATATACCGAGTTAGCAGATGATTTGGTGAAATATGTTAAAGACATGAATTTCACCCATGTTGAATTGATGCCAATTATGGAATACCCTTATGATCCGTCCTGGGGGTATCAATTAACTGGCTATTTCGCACCTACTTCAAGATTTGGTTATCCAGAAGAATTTAAATTTTTAGTAGATAAATTACACCAAAATGATATCGGAATTATTCTGGATTGGGTGCCCTCTCATTTCCCTGAAGACGCTCATGGATTGGGCTTTTTTGATGGCTCCAGTTTATATGAACATCCCGATAAACGCAGAGGTTATCATCAAGACTGGAAAAGTTTAATTTTTAACTATGGAAGAAACGAAGTCAAAGCATTTTTAATAAGCAATGCGTTATTTTGGATGGATCAATACCATGCCGATGGGTTGCGGGTTGATGCTGTTGCTTCCATGTTGTTCTTAGATTATTCGAGAGAAGATGGTGAGTGGGAACCAAATATTTATGGAGGTAGGGAAAACCTTGAAGCTATTGCCTTTTTAAAAGAATTAAACGAAGAAATGTATGCATCATTCCCAGACGTGCAAACCATTGCTGAAGAATCAACTGCATTTCCAGGTGTTTCAAAACCAGTTTTTTTAGGAGGTTTAGGTTTTGGAATGAAGTGGATGATGGGATGGATGCATGATACGCTTGAATATTTTAAAAAAGACCCTATACACCGAAAATATCATCAAAATGATATTACGTTTAGCTTAGCTTATGCCTTTTCTGAAAATTTTATGTTACCATTATCTCATGATGAAGTTGTTTATGGTAAAAATTCAATTATGGGAAGAATGCCTGGTGATGAATGGCAACGATTTGCAAATCTTCGTTTATTATACGGCTATATGTTTACGCACCCCGGAACGAAATTATTATTTATGGGAAGTGAATTTGGCCAATACAATGAATGGAATTTTCAAGAAAGCTTAGATTGGAATTTATTAGAATTTGAGCCTCATAAAAACTTTCAAAACTATTTTAAAGCATTAAATACATTATATAAAACAACACCTTCACTTTATGAAAAAGCATTTTCAAATGAAGGATTTGAGTGGATTAGTTATGATGACCACGAAAACTCAGTGATTTCATATCTAAGAAAAGGAAACCATGTTGAAAACAATGTTGTTGTTGTATGCAACTTAACACCAGCGTTAAGAAAAAATTATAAAATTGGCGTTCCTATTAAAGGAAAATTGGTTGAAATTTTTAATAGTGATGCCAAAGAATTTGGAGGAAGCGGTGTTTCAAATAAAAAAGAGATTACAATTAAAAAACAACCTTGGAATAGTAAAGACTTTTCTGCAGAAATAACTCTGTCTCCTTTGGCAATTTCTATATTTCAAATAAAATAATATGAGTTCTTTAAGGTTTGTTTAATTTAAACGCCATTAGATTGCAAATTATATAATTTTGTCCCTTTCTTTTTACATAAAATGTGAGGTCTAGATTTATTTAATTTAGTATTTTGGCCTTCTGTAAATTTGCTTGATAATGATACTGAATACTGAATTAGAATACAAAGGAAATTTATTTCCAACCAATATAATAAGCTACTCAAAAGATGTAGATATACTACATTTTACTACCGATAACAATGTTATTCTTCAACTAACTGTTTTAAGAGATAGTGTCTTAAGGTTTAGATATACGACGGTAGGTAAATTTGATAAAGATTTTTCTTATGCGATAGATAAAGATGCCAGTAGAGGTTATAACCATTTAGAAATTTCTGAAGAAAAAGATAATTACTTAATAACTACAGCTAAATTAATTTGTGAAATTCATAAAGCCGATTTAAGAATATCTATTTACGATGCCAACGATAAAACAGTCATCTGTGAAGACGAGTTAGGTTTTCATTGGGAAGAAAGTTACCTGTTAGGCGGTGATATTGTTAAAATGAGTAAAGCTGCTCAAAATGGTGAAAGTTACTACGGTTTGGGAGATAAGCCTCAACACATTAATTTAAAAGGAAGACGATTTGAAAATTGGGCTACAGATAGTTATGCCTTTGGAAAAGATACAGATCCTATTTACAAAGCCATTCCATTTTACACGGCGCTTCACAACAACAAGTCGTATGGAATATTCTTTGACAACTCTTTTAGAACTTATTTTGATTTCTGTCATGAACGTAGAAATGTCAGTAGTTTTTGGGCTCAAGGAGGAGAGATGAATTATTACTTTATCTATGGCCCTAAAATGCAAGACGTAGTAACTAGTTATACTGACTTAACTGGAACACCTGAATTGCCACCATTATGGGCTTTAGGATATCATCAATGTAAATGGAGCTACTATCCAGAATCTAAAGTAAAGGAGGTAACTTCAAAATTTAGAGAATTAAAAATACCATGTGATGCTATCTATTTAGATATTGATTACATGGAAGGTTTTAGATGTTTTACTTGGAGTAAAGAGTATTTTCCAGATCCAAAACGAATGGTGAAAGAATTGGCAGGTGACGGTTTTAAGACCGTTGTAATTATTGATCCAGGCATTAAAATAGACAAAGAATATAGTGTTTTTAAAGAGGGCTTAGAAAAAGATTATTTCTGCAAACGTGCCGATGGTCCCTATATGAAAGGTAAAGTATGGCCAGGTGAATGTTATT
This sequence comes from Yeosuana sp., assembly GCF_057126245.1. Taxonomy (NCBI): domain Bacteria; kingdom Pseudomonadati; phylum Bacteroidota; class Flavobacteriia; order Flavobacteriales; family Flavobacteriaceae; genus Yeosuana; species Yeosuana sp. Next base: position 86,466 of record NZ_DBNGMQ010000101.1, read on the forward strand.
TCCCTGATTTTACACGACCTGAAGTAAGAGAATGGTGGGCTGGATTATTTAAAGAATTAATTGAAGATATCGGTGTAAAAGGGGTTTGGAATGATATGAATGAACCAGCCGTTATGGATGTACCTGGTAAATCGTTCCCTCCAGATGTGCGTCATGATTATGATGGAAACCCCTGTAGTCATCAAAAAGCACATAACATTTATGGTATGCAAATGGCTAGAGCTACTTATCACGGCGTTAAACGCTTTAACTATCCTAAACGTCCATTTGTAATTACAAGATCCGCCTATTCGGGTACCCAACGATACACTTCAACTTGGATGGGTGATAATGTGGCTTCTTGGGAGCATTTACAAATAGCCAATATTCAAGCGCAACGCTTAGCATTATCAGGATTCTCTTTTGCAGGTTCGGATATTGGAGGTTTTGCCGAACAACCTAACGGCGAATTATATGCAAGATGGATTCAGCTAGGTGCTTTTCATCCATTCTGCAGAACGCATTCATCGGGTGATCATGGCGATCAAGAACCTTGGGCATTTGATGAAGATATTACTGACGTCGTCAGAAAATTTATTGAAATTCGATATCAGTTACTTCCGTATTTATATACAGCATTTTATCAATATTCTCATGAAAATGTTCCAATTTTAAAATCATTGGTGCTCTTTGATCAGGAAGATCCGCAAACACATTACAGGACAGATGAGTTTATTTATGGAGATCAAATCTTAGTTTGCCCTATAAATGAACCAAATTCTAAAGGAAGAAGAATGTATATTCCTAGAGGAGAATGGTATAATTACTGGACAAACAGTTTAGTTGTTGGAGGAAAAGAAGCTTGGGTAGACTCAGACTTAGATAGTATGCCAGTTTTTGTGAAAGCTGGAGCCATTATTCCTAAATATCCAATTCAACAATATGTTGGAGAAAAAGCCTTTGATGACGTTACATTAGACGTGTACTATAAAGACGGCAAGGAAGATTCTGAATTATATGAAGATGCTAACGATGGTTATGATTACACCAAAGGACGTTACAGCTTGATGAAATTCAACTTAGCGGGAACTAAGGGGAAATTAGTTATTCGAATTCATAAAAGAGGGCAATTTATTACGCCATATACATATTTTAAAATCAACTTAATTGGCTTGCCTTTTGAGGTAAAATCTATAAAAGTTGACAATGAAGAGGTTAAATTTAAAGATTTAAAATTTAAAAACAATAGTCTGCTTGTAACAAAAGAATTTACAAACCTTCAAATAATTGCATAATAATTGAAAGCCTCGGATAACCTTTATTTGGGGCTTTCTTTATAAACCATAGGTTTTCCTAAATAAACCAATTTATAACCTTTTTCAACTTTATTAATAGCTTTATTGTGGGATGAAATAATCTCTAGAATCCCTTTTTTGTCCTTTACCAATAGAGGTATCATATCTTCATCCGCATTGGTAACCTCAATAAGCTTTTCATAATGCTCTCTATCAAGAATTTCGATTTCATGTATTTTTGGATATTTTCTAGCCACTTCGGTAAGCTGAATAAAATCATCAGTTTGAGAAAATAATCCTTCTTTCGGATTTTTCTCAGGGTGATTCATTTCATCAACAGAAATTAGTCTGAATGAGCCATTTTCACCAAATTGCTCTCCAAATTTATTAATAGCGTATTTATTAATATCTCTATTTCCTGTTAAGGCCATTAAAAACCCAATATCATTTAATTCAATATTATCTTCTAAACTTTCAGAATATATATCTGTATTGAAGGCTTCAAGACCCAATTCTTGGGCTAATTGTATATTGGTTTGATTACTATCAATCAAAACGACATGTCTGTCATTATCTTCTAAATAACGTCCTATAAGTCTAGATACTTTAGAAGCTCCAACAATCAAAATACCTTCAGAACGTTTTAAAAAGACCCCTACTAACTTGGCAAAAACTCTAGCAGTGGTCGCGTTAAGTAAAACGGTACCTAAAACAATCATAAACACTAAAGGCGTGATGTATTCTGCACCAGAAACCCCTTGCTTTATTAGCTTACTACCAAACAGAGAAGCAATTCCCGCTGCTACAATTCCTCTTGGCCCTACCCAACTTATAAATAACCTTTCATTAAATTTTAGCTTTGAGCCAGCTGTAGATATAAATACACCTATGGGTCTTAAAACAAAAACAACTAATGCAAAAAGAGCAGCCGTTTCCCATCTATAAAGCAGCATTAAATCTTCTATGTTAATATTTGCTGCTAACAAAATAAAAAGTATGGAAATTAATAAAACGCTTAAAGACTCTTTAAAATAAAGGAGTTCTTTAATGTTTTCTAATTTTCCGTTACCTAAAACCATGCCCATAACAACAACAGCCAATAACCCAGATTCATGTGCAAAAACCTCTGATTCTACAAAAACTAATAATACTGTAGAAAGAGACACCACGTTTAATAAGTAATGTGGAATAAATTTCTTGTTAATTGCAAAAGCTAAAGCATGAGCAAACGTAAACCCAAATGTAGTTCCAAACAGAATAATTTTACCAAACTCAATTAAAGCTGTTTTTGTAAATCCGCTATCACCTTCTACACTAATAAATTCAAAAACCAATACAGCAACTAAAGCTCCAATAGGGTCAATTAAAATACCTTCCCATTTTAAAACTGCAGATACATCTTTTTTTAATGGAATATTTCTGAGAATAGGTGTAATTACTGTTGGTCCTGTTACAATGATTAACGCTGAAAATAAAAATGAAATTTCCCAACTTAGATTAAAAATAAATCTTGCTAAAAAACTTGCTCCAAAAAAAGTAATCGTTGACCCTATGGTTATTAGCTTTGTTATAACAGGTCCAACATGTTTTATTTCGGCACGTTTTAGTGTTAACCCACCTTCAAACAGAATAATACTAATCGCTAATGAGACAAAATAAAACAAACCTTCTCCAGGAAACAATCCTTTAGTACCATTCCAAAGAGGTTCTATCCATTTACTGCCATCTTCACTTAAAAAAGCAGCAGCTATTGGACCCACTAATAAGCCTATTAAAATTAATGGTAAAATAGCAGGGATTTTAAATTTCCATGCTACCCATTGGGCTAGAATTCCTAAAATAATAATTCCTGAAAGTTCTATCATTAAGTATTTTTTTTGTTTGAGTAAAGTTAATAAGAAAAAGGTAAAAAAATATATAGATTAATTGTCTCTCATAGTAAGTCGTAAAACAGAACAAGCCGACTTCTCTGTAAACTTATCTTTTCCTGTTCCAATTAGAACGTCTATCCAATTATCTTTTTGAGGAGTTCCTAAAATTAATAAATCGTAACTAGCAGAGATTATAGATATAGCATCAATAGGATTATCTGACTTTAAAATAATGACCTCACTATCACAAGCAGCTTTATTTATTATTAATGATGAACTCACTTCCAATTCGGCTATAGTTTCCTTTGAAAAACGTGTTGGAACAACATGAAGGAGTGTTAAAGATGCATTGTAAAATTGACAAATACGATCGGCAATCGCAACAAAATTTTTGTCTTTTCTTCCTGGGCGAAGTGCTAACAACACCTTTCCAATATGCCTAACGCCATTATCTTTAAATAATGCAAAATCCGAATTTATATTAGTGACTAACCACCCTATTGGGTTTCTAACCAATATGCCGTTATGCGCTTTACCATTCCAACCCATTACCAACCAATCACAATTTGTTTGATTACTTAATTCGTCAATTGTTTCAGAAACATCATGTGTTACAACGGCTTCAAAATCTATATCCAACTTTTTAGTTTTAGCTAAACCTGAAATTCTTCTGGCTAAAGAATGTATTATGGGACTGTCTTCAATAAAGGCATCCAAATATGTCTGGTTAGGAACCTCAGTAATATTTATAGCTTGTATCTGTTGTCTTCTGTTGATTGCAGCAGCCATTTCTATAAGCATTTCAGGTGAATTTTCATTACCTAATAAAGGCACAACAACACCTGCATTTGAAACGAATTGTCCATCTAAAACATTATCGTTTATAGCTACTTTTGGCGTAAAACCTTTCCGCTCTTTATTCTTCTTTTTGTACAATAAATACAAGGCAGGACGGTGGCCATATTTTCTTAAAACACCTGTTCTACGTGTTTTGTTTCCGAAGTTAAAATATATGGTAATACCTAAAATAAAAATAGTTACAATAGATAAAAAAGGAAGTAAACCCAATAAAATTAATAAAATGATTCCACTAATAATTCCGAAAAGTTGAACAAATGGATAAAGAGGTGACTTAAAAGGCGGATTGTACCATTGTGCAGAAGTCTCCCTTAAAACAATAACCGCAGCATTTACTATAATAAACATCATAACCATAAAGGCGCTAGCAAGTTTAGCAATTTTTTCAACATCTAAAAACAAGATAACCAATGCCATGACTACGCAAGTAATTATAATAGTTACTATGGGTGTTAGATACCTGGAATGTATCTTACTCATAAATTCAGGTAAAAGTTTGTGCCTAGCCATTGCAAATGGAAATCTTGACGCAGCTAATACTCCAGAATTTGCCATAGAAATAAGTGTAATAACACCAATAATTGCGGCTGCATAACCCACATATTCACCACCCAACATATTTGATATGGTATAGATAGGCTTTATATCTTTTTCTAAAGATTCTAAAGGTATGTTTCCAACCAAAACAAAGGTTATAGAAACGTAAATAGTTGTCATTATCAATAAAGACAAAATCATTGCTAAAGGCAGGTTTTTATCTGGATTTCTAATTTCGCCCGCAATGGCGGCTACCTTAGTTACGCCTGCATAAGAAATGTAAACAAAAGCTACTGTAGACATAAGGCCCATACTCCCATTTGTTAAAAATGGTTTTAAAAAGACTTTATTTACTTCTGGAAGTCCGAAAATAAGGATTAAGGTAAGACAGATGACGCTTAATGCAACAATGACAATTTGAACCTTACCAACCTTTTTTACACCTAAAACATTTAAAAGTAAAATAATACCAAGAAAAAAAACAGCAACAACTCTTGTTAGGTTTGGGTCTATACTTATTAAAATGGATAAGTAGGCGCCAAAACCAACTAAAGCAAAAGAACTCTTAAATAACAATGAAAGCCATAAACCAATACCGGCTACAGTTCCTAAAATAGGTCCAAAAGCACGTTCAATATAAACATAAGTTCCACCAGAAGAAGGCATTGCTGTTGCTAGTTCAGATTTAGAAAGAGCAGCAGGTAAAATACAAAGTGCCGCAATTAAATAGGCTAACCAAACCGATGAACCAGTTTTTGCAGCTGCTAAACCTGGTAATACAAAAATTCCGCTACCTAGCATACCACCTATACTGATGGCGATAACTGAGATTAAAGATAAGCTACGTTCTAGTTTCTTCAAATCTTATTATTTAACACCTAAAATAGGCTTTTTTTAACAAGACTAAATATCTTAATAATTTCTTAACATTTGGCTATAATTATGATGGTTTTTGTAATTTTGTTACCATATGAATTTATTCCCCATTAATTCAGGAAACTTTAAGCTTGACGGTGGTGCTATGTTTGGTGTTGTACCTAAATCAATATGGCATAAAACGAATCCTGCTGATGCCAATAACATGATCGATTTAACAGCACGTTGTTTGTTAATTGAAGATGGTGATCGTTTGATACTTATAGACACAGGTATGGGTAATAAACAATCCTCTAAATTTTTTGGCTATTATTATTTATGGGGTAATGATACTTTAGAAAAATCATTAAAAAATTATGGCTTTCATCCAGATGATGTTACTGATGTTTTTTTAACACATTTACACTTTGATCATTGTGGTGGTAGTATTCAATGGAATAAAGACAAAACAGGTTATGAACCTGCTTTTAAAAATGCTCATTTCTGGAGTAATCAAGACCATTGGCTATGGGCAACGCAACCAAATAGACGTGAGAAACCTTCTTTTCTAAAAGAGAACATTCTACCTATGCAAGACAGTGGTCAACTTAAATTTACGTCCTTACCAAAAGGCGATACACTTAAAAATTCTGAACTTGGTTTTGATATCTTTTTTGCCAATGGGCATACCGATAAACAAATGATTCCAATGATTCAATATAAAAATAAAACCATCTGCTTTATGGCAGACTTACTTCCAACCGTAGGTCATTTACCTTTACCATTCGTAATGGGTTATGACACAAGACCATTGTTATCTCTTGATGAAAAAGAGCACTTTTTAAAACTTGCTGCTGATAATCATTTTTACCTTTTTTTAGAGCATGATGCTCACAATGAAATTATTACGGTACAGCAAACTGAAAAAGGTGTTAGACTCAAAGAGATTTTTACAGTTTCTGAAATTTTTAATTAATATTTAACTCAAAATGAAATCTTTAAAACCTTTATTGTTATCGGCGATACTTTCGTCTATACTATTTAGCTGTGGAAGTACAGCTATTTTATCAACGCCTATAGAAAATATAGACAATACACCCTTAAAAACTGCTAGCCTCACTGAGGCTGAAAAACATAATTGGGGTCACTTAGACCTGGTGAAAGACACCATTCCGGGAATGAGTGTCGATAAAGCTTACGCTGAAATTATAAAAAACAAAACTGGTAAAAAAGTTATTGTAGCTGTTGTAGATTCTGGTATTGATATTGACCATGAAGACTTAAATGATGTCATTTGGACTAATAAAGGTGAAATTCCTAACAATGGAATAGATGATGATAAAAACGGTTATGTTGATGATGTACATGGATGGAATTTTTTAGGTGACGGTTATGATGAACAGTTAGAATATACACGTATTTTAGCTATTGGAGATACTAGTAATCCGGAATATAGTAAAGCGAAGGCAGAATATGATTCTGAATATCAAAAATGGACTGGAAGAAAAACACAATACGACCAAATTTATCAGCGCGTTAAAGGAGCCGATAAAGCTCTTTCAGGTTTTTTAAATAAAAAGGATTATACGAAAGAAGATGTTGAAGCTATTAAAACAGAAAATCAAGAAGTAGCGCAAGCTGCTCAAATGATGAATTATATGTATAGCAATGGATTAGCGTCGGTAAGTGATGTTTACAAAGAAATTGAAGGTGCATTAGAAAGTATTAATGATCGTTTAAACTACAATTTAAATATAGATTTTAAAGGGCGTATTAATGGTGACGATCCAGATGATATGAGTGCCAAATACTACGGAAATGGCAATGTTAAACCTGTAAAGAAAAGCGAAAGCCACGGAACCCATGTCGCTGGTATTATAGCTGCCGAGAGAAATAACGGTTTAGGAGCAAATGGTGTTGCCAACAATGTTGAAATCATGTCTGTTCGTGCAGTTCCTAATGGGGATGAGTATGATAAAGATATCGCTTTGGCAATTCGTTATGCAGTTGATAACGGAGCTAAAGTTATAAACGGAAGTTTTGGTAAATATTACGCTACACATAGTGACTGGGTTAGAGAAGCCATTGCTTACGCAGGAAAGAACGATGTGTTGTTTGTAAACGCCGCTGGAAATGAAGGTAAAGACTTAGATACGGTAGCTATTTATCCTAACGACCAAGTTGATAATGGACCAGAAGTTGCAGATTCATTTATTACAGTTGGAGCTTTAGAGCCTAAATACGGTGCTAATGTGGTAGCCGGATTTTCAAACTATGGAAAACTAAATGTTGATGTGTTTGCTCCTGGGGCAAAAGTATATTCTACCACGCCAGAAAATGAATATGATACTAAAGGTGGTACGTCTATGGCAGCACCTGCTGTAGCTGGTGTAGCTGCTTTAATTCGTTCTTACTACCCTCGTTTAACAGCATCCGAAGTAAAACATATTTTAATGGATTCTGGATTAGCACTAAAAACTCAGGTTGTAACAGGAGGCGATACTAACAACGTAAAACCCTTTGTAGATTTAACTAAATCTGGCAAAATGGTTAATGCTTATAATGCTTTAATTTTAGCATCTCAAAAGGCCAAACGAGTTAAATAACATAATTAGAAAAAAACAAAAGGGGGTATTTTACCCCTTTTTCTTTTTTTATATTTAGTAAAAACTTGTATGAAAAATTTCTATATTCTTTTCTTTTCTATAACCTTATTGTTTTTAAGTCATGCTTTTAGTCAGGATGCAAAACCAACAAGTAAAAATCAAGGTTATTGGCAACAACATGTAGATTACACAATGAATATTGATATGGATGTAAAAACCTATCAATATTCAGGAACGCAACATTTGGTTTATTCTAATAATTCGCCCGATACTTTAAATAAGATCTATTACCATTTGTTTTATAACGCCTTTCAGCCTGGTAGTGAAATGGATGTGCGTTCTCGTACCATAGCTGATCCAGATTCTAGAGTGAAAGACCGTATTAGTAAATTATCAAGCGAAGATATTGGCTATTTAAAAGTGTTGTCTTTAACTCAAAATGGCGACGGACTGAATTATAAAACCGTAGGAACTATTTTAGAAGTAGATTTAGCAACACCTATACAACCTGGAGCACAAGTCATATTTGATATGGAATTTAAAGGTCAAGTGCCACTTCAAATTCGTCGTGCTGGTAAAAACAACAAAGAAGATGTAGCCTTGTCTATGGCACAATGGTATCCGAAATTAGCTGAATATGATTTTGAAGGATGGCATGCAGATCCTTATATAGGTCGAGAGTTTTTTGGTGTTTGGGGTAATTTTGATGTGACGATAACTATCGATAAAACATATACTATTGGAGGCACAGGTTATCTGCAAAACCCAGAAGAAATTGGGCATGGTTATACTTCAGAAAAAGTAAAAAAGAGTAAAAGTGATAAACTCTCTTGGCACTTTTTTGCACCCAACGTCCACGATTTTACATGGGCCGCAGACCCAGACTACATTCATGATACCATGCAGGTTCCTGATGGACCTATGCTCCATTTTTTCTATAAAAATACCATGGCAAAAAATAAGTTAGAAAACTGGAAGAATTTACAACCTAAAACGGTTGAGCTCATGCAATATTATAGTGAACATATCGGTAAATATCCGTATAAACAATATTCTGTAATTCAAGGTGGTGATGGAGGTATGGAGTATGGCATGTGTACGCTTTTGTTAGGAGAAGGAACTCTTGACGGTATTGTTAATGGTGTCATAGCGCATGAATTGGCGCATACATGGTTTCAGTTTTTATTAGCAAGCAACGAGTCTAAACATGAGTGGATGGATGAAGGTTTTGCTACCTATATTGAATATCAAGCACTGGACGCTCTATTAAATAAGCAAATGAAAAATCCTAATGTAAGTTCTTATAAACAATATCTTGCGCTAGCAAAATCTGGATATGAACAACCCCTTACTACACATGCTGACAGATACCGGTATAACCAAGTTTACAGTATCTCTGCCTATTCTAAGGGAGCGGTTTTTTTAGCCCAATTAGGCTATGTTATCGGACAAGAAAACTTAAAAAAGACGATAAAAAAATACTTCAACGATTTTAAATTTAAGCATCCAAAACCCTTAGATATTGTTCGTACTGCTGAAAAAGTGTCTGGTTTAGAATTAGACTGGTATTTAATAGATTTTGGTCAGACTACCAATACTATTGACTATGGTATAAAGTCTATTGAAGGTAACACCGTTGCTTTAGAACGTATTGGTTTAATGCCTATGCCTGTAGATATTTCAGTTACATATATTGATGGCACTTCAGAAGATTTTTATATTCCATTGCAAATGATGCGTGGTGAAAAACCAACCTCAGCAACTATTATTAAAGATTGGGCCTGGGCATATCCTACCTATACTTTTGAAACGTCTAAACCCATAAAATCTTTAGAAATAGACCCAAGTGGATTCATGGCAGATATTGATCGAACTAATAATACAAAGTAGAACTATTTCAAATAAATTATAAGCCTTTTTGTGAAAGCAAAGAGGCTTTTTTGTTTTATTGAACTACTCACAATCATTGGTTTTGAAAGAAATAATTAAGTAACTTCGTTTTCGAATGTTAAACTTATATTATTAACATTTAGATAATATCCTATTAATTCTTTACTCCTATTCAAAAGATCAACATGTACAAACTTATAAACTTTAAACTACCATTATTCCTTATCATCACAATGCTTATGCTTAGCTTATTAAGTTGCAATGATAGTCCTTCGGTTTTAGAAGTTGAATTACATAAAAATTGGTCTTTTAAAGCATCAAACGATACCGAATGGCTCCACGCGAGCGTACCCGGAACCGTTCATACCGATTTAATTTCAAACAAAATAATAGACGATCCTTATTATCGGTTAAATGAACACGAATTACAATGGATTGATAAGTTAGATTGGGAATATAAAACAACGTTTAAAGTTTCAAAAAAAGAGCTGTCTAAAGAAAACCTAGAGCTAAATTTTGTCGGTCTTGATACTTATAGCAACGTATACGTAAACGACTCCTTAATACTTGAAACAGATAATATGTTTAGAAATTATATTGCGGAAGTAAAAGAATTACTAAAAGAAGGTGATAATAAACTTCATATCATATTCCAATCACCTATTAAAAAAGGAATTAAAAAATATGATGCACAAGGCTATAAAATACCAGTATCAAATAATGATCTTTCAGAAATAGGAAATGTAGAAGACAATAAACAAGTAAGTATTTATACCAGAAAAGCAGGCTACCATTTTGGTTGGGATTGGGGACCTAGACTTGTTACATCAGGTATTTGGAAACCTATAACACTAAGAAGTTGGAATCATCATAAAATTGATAATGTATTTATTCAACAAGATAGCCTAGGATTAAAAGCCAATATGTCTGCGCTTCTTGAAGTGACATTAAAGGATGAAAGCATAGAGGCAACCGCAGAAATACTTGTAAATAACAAACCAGTAAAAACAGCTGACGTACAACTCACCAATGGTAAAAACAGTCTTAAAATTCCTTTTGAGATTGAAAATCCTGAATTATGGTGGCCAAACGGTTTGGGAAATCAGGTTTTATATACTGTTGAAGTCAAATTGGCTTCGGGTTCTTATGTCGATCAAAAAACACATAACATAGGCTTAAGAACTATAGAGCTCGTTCAAGAGCCAGATAGCATCGGGGCGTCTTTTTATTTTAAAGTAAATGGCCATCCTGTGTTTATGAAAGGCGCTAACTATATCCCACAAGATGTCTTTCTTCCGAGGGCAAAAAAAGAACATTACGAACATATTATAAATTCTGCAAAAGACGCTAATATGAATATGCTGCGTGTTTGGGGTGGTGGTATTTATGAAAACGATGAGTTTTACCAGTTATGTGACGAAAAGGGAATATTGGTTTGGCAAGATTTTATGTTTGCTTGTGCTATGTTTCCTGGAGACACCACTTTTCTTAAAAATGTAAAACAAGAAGCTATTGAAAATGTTAAACGGTTACGAAATCATACTTCAATAGCGCTTTGGTGTGGCAATAATGAAGTGCTTTCGGCCTGGGAAAATTGGGGTTGGCGGGATAATGTAAGCCAAGAGCAATCAAAAGAAATAACCGATACCATTTGGAAAGCTTACGACGATATTTTCCATAAAATACTACCCGACGTTGTGAATAATTACGATAGTTCTCGCGCTTATTGGCCGTCTTCACCCGGTAGCGAATTTGGTAAAACCGAATCTAAAGAAAAAGGTGATATGCATTACTGGATGGTTTGGTGGGGTAAAGAACCTTTTGATAAGTATAACACCGAAATACCGCGTTTTATGTCGGAATACGGTTTTCAGTCATTTCCAGAATTGTCATCTGTAGAAAAATACACGACTACAGAAGATCATGATGTTTATTCTGAAGTCATGAAATCGCACCAAAGGTCAAGTATTGGTAACGAAACCATTGAAGAATACATGTTGAGGCATTATAAAAAACCAAAAGATTTTGAAGGTTTTCTCTATGTAAGTCAGTTATTACAAGCCCATGGCCTAAAAGTAGGTATTGAAGCCCACAGAAGACATAGAGACCGATGTATGGGAAGTCTTTACTGGCAAATTAACGACTGTTGGCCTGTGGCGTCTTGGTCTAGTATAGACTATTATGGCAAATGGAAAGCATTGCATTATACCGCTAAAAAAGGATTCGAAAATCTGTTAATAAGCACAGAAAACACAAAAGACAGTATTCATTTATTTATTGTTTCAGACTTATTGGAATCTAAAAAGGTAAAACTTAAAATGCGTTTAATTAATTTTGACGGAACACTATTAAAACAATGGGAAAAACAGATTGTTATTGATGCTAATACTTCTAAAGAATATTTCAGTATAACAAAAAATGATATCATAAGTGATTATGATAATGTGTTATTACACGCCGAATTGTTAAGCGAAACCGAAGAAAACAGGCTCTCAGAAAATAGTTTCTATTTAGCGCCTTATAAAACACTAAACTTTCCAAAGCCTGAACTAACATATTCCCTTAAAGAAACAGAAGATCATTTTGAAGTGCAGTTAAATACTGAAAAATTAGCAAAAGATGTTTTTATATCATCGGGTTCTACCTTTAATTTCTCTGATAATTATTTCGATATGCTGCCAAATACTCAAAAAACGATAACTATTAAAAAAACAGCATCTTATTCTCTTGAAGCTTTTAAACGGTCCCTTAAAGTAATTACGTTGGTAGACACGTTCATAGACTAAATATTTCTTTTTTAAAGCTCAATAAAACCATGAAACAACAAGACAAAACGCTATCTAAAAGAGGTCAGGATTTGGCAGAAAATCCAGCAAGAATAGACATGACTTTATTTATGGATGCTGTACAAAATTTATATTGCCCAAATAACAATCCAACAGGCGCATTTCCTTTAAATGTGGCAGAAAACAGCCTAACGGCTCCCATAATTAAAGCGAAGTTAAGGTCCATCCTACAAGAAAAGGAACTACCGGATTGGATTTTAAAATATACAGATTCGTTAGGTCACCCTGAGGTAAGAGTCAATTTAGCTAACTTTATGGAAAAACACCTCTGTAAGTGCCCCATTGACCCTGATACGTTAGCATTGTCGGCAGGAGCCTCTGCGGTTATAGAAGTAACATCTTTTGTCCTAGCAAACAGCGGAGATGTGGCTGTAATTCCAGCACCTTCATATCCTATGTATACAAAAGATTTGGGTACAAAAAGTGGTGTAGAACGCTACGATTTACAAACACACTATAATATAGAAGAAACGGGTTCAAAAGCACCTGTAGATATTTCCATCTTAGATAAGGTGTTTTCCGAATTAAAATCCCAAAACAAATGTTTTAAGATCTTACTCATTACGTCTCCGGATAACCCGACAGGTTGTATGTATTCAAAAATTCAGCTTCAACAACTTGCCGAGTGGTGTATTCTAAATAAGGTGCATATGATTGTTAATGAAATTTACGGACTTTCGTTAATAGACACCAAAGACTCTTTAATTAAAGAGGCATACAAAAACGATGAGATATATGCCTCTTTTGCTAAAATAATGGCTGAATTACAGAGCGATTACCTTCACCTTTGGTATGCATTTTCTAAAGATTTTTCAATGTCGGGATTACGTTTTGGTGTTTTACATTCGTTAAATACAAAACTTATTAACGGTTATGAAAATGCAAATATTCCGCATATGGTTTCTAATATCACACAATGGATGATAGGCGAAATGCTAAAAGATGCAGTGTTTATAGACGACTATATTAAAACCAACACATTACTATTAAACACAAGCTATAAGTTAGTGGTAGAAGCGCTCAATAAAATAAATATCCCTTTTGTTCCAAGCCGAGGAAGTTTATTTGTATGGGCAGATTTATCTAAGTTTCTTAAAGAAAATTCAGATGAAGGTCAAGAACAACTATGGATAGATATTTACAATAATACAGGCGTTTTATTAACACCTGGTGCTGGTTTTAATCATCAAAAAAACGGACTTTTCAGAATTGTATTTACAGCCATAGAAGCGAATCATTTAAAAGTTGCGATGGACCGATTAATTACCTTTCTTATTAAACAAGAAAACTAAACGTGATTTTTATATTTCACTACCTTTGAGTTTTTAAAAACAAGTCTATTGAAACTTACGTTTAATCAAAAACAAAAGCTTAAAAGCAAAATACTTATCGATAAAGTGTTCACAGAGGGCAAATCGGTAAGTGCCTATCCATTACGTTTAGTATATTTACCAAGTTCTTTTAATGAAGATATTATGTTTAAAACGGGGGTTTCTGTTAGCAAACGTAACTTTAAAAGAGCCGTTGACAGAAATAGAATAAAACGTCTTATACGTGAGGCCTTTAGGCTACATAACGTCGAATTTTTTAACAATATGCCAACGCCACATGCGTTTATGATTTTGTACATTGGCAAAGAAAAACCCACGTTTACCCAAATTGAAACAAGAATGAAACTTTTGTTTGAGAAATTTTCAAATACAGCCTCAAACCTTAAATAATTTTATAATGAAGCAGATTTTAAAGAAAAGGATTCTTATTCCTATAATAGCGCTGGTCGTTTTTATTTCAGGAACAGCTTTTCAAAATGATTTTTTTGAAATAGCAAAGCAAATAGAAATCTTTACAACACTTTTTAAAGAAATCAACATGAATTATGTTGATGAAACCAACCCAGGTGATTTAATGGATACCGCCATAAAAAGCATGCTAAAAGATTTAGATCCGTATACCAATTTTATGAATGAGCAGGACGTTGAAGCAGCTCGAATTAATAATACAGGTGATTATATTGGTATTGGCGCAAGGGTACGAACCTTAAAAGACAAATTGGTAATTATAGAACCTTATAAAAATTATCCGGCAGATAAAGCCGGTTTAAAAGCAGGGGATGAAATTATAAAAGTAGGCAATACGGTTGTTAAAAACTATAAAGATGATGCAGGAAATTTACTAAAAGGAACCCCAGGAACTACCGTAGAAGTTACTTATAAACGACAAGGAAAAAGCCAAACTACCAGCATTGAAAGGGCAGAAGTTGAAATTAACGCGGTTCCTTATTTTTCTATGATAAATGATAAAACAGGATATATTGTATTAAGTCAATTTAGTGATAAAGCAGCATCTCAAACCAGTTATGCTGTAAGGGATTTAAAAGCACAAGGTGCTAAACGCCTTATTTTAGACTTACGCGGAAACCCTGGTGGTTTAGTTAATGAAGCCATCGATATTGTGAATATGTTCGTACCGAAAGGTCAACTGGTAGTAACTACAAAATCAAAAGTTAAAAAATATAATCGTACCTATTACACTCAAAAAGAACCTATTGATACAGAGATTCCGTTAGTGATTTTAATTAATAGAAATAGTGCCTCTGCTAGCGAAATAGTTTCTGGTTCTTTACAAGATTTAGATCGAGCGGTTATTGTTGGTTCGAGAAGTTTTGGAAAAGGGCTGGTACAGCGTCCAAAAAATTTAACCTATGGTACACAGATAAAAATTACTATTTCAAGATATTACACACCTTCTGGAAGGTGTATTCAAGCATTGGATTACTCGCATAGAAACGAAAAAGGTAAAGCGGTACGTGTTAAACAAGAAAACTACAATGAATACAAAACAAAAAATGGTCGTAAAGTGTTTGATGGTGGTGGCATTTTCCCAGATGAAGTTATGAGTGGTTCAAAAAACACGGCATTAACAAACGCTATTCTTAATGATTATTTAATTTTTGACTATGCCACCGATTATTACTATAAACATAAAGTTGAAGATCTTAATAGTTTAAAATTAAATGACACTGATTTTCAAAATTTTAAAAACTTTCTAAAAACTAATGATTTTACGTTTGAAACAGATACCGAAAAAACACTTAAAAAAGTTTTAGAAGATGCGAGAAAAGAAGACTTAGAAAACGATATTAAAAATGATTATAATACATTGATTACAACTTTAAATCGTTCAAAAATAGCAGCTTTAGACGATAATGAAGAGTATATATTAGAGCTCTTAACAGAAGAAATTGTAAAACGCTATGCTTATAGAGAAGGTTTATATGAATATCTTAAAATTCATGACTCAGAAATAAAAAAAGCAGATGAAATTCTTAGAAGCCCATCATCATATATTGAGTATTTAAGGTAGTTTATCATATAACAATAATTAAAAATATTATATTTATATATTATTTATATTATTATGCGCCTCGGTAATGAATAAATTAGCTCTATTAATCCTATTATTTGGTCAATTTATAGTTGCTCAAAATAAACTAACTCATGAAGTTTATTTTGAAACTGATAAATATGATATTCCTATAACTGAAGAAAATAGATTGTTATTATTTATATCCACGCTTGCTGATATGGATATAGAATCTATTTCAATTTTTGGTTTTTGTGATGACAGAGGGGCTTCAGACTATAATTTGATACTCTCTCAACAACGCGCTGAGGCTATAAAAGCCATTTTTTCAAATAATGAAATTAGTGAATCGTTAATCTCTAATGTTGATGGAAAAGGAGAAATTTTATTAAAGATAGTTGATGAAAAAGATATTTTAAAAATTAGAGGACTTAACAGGAAAGTGGAAATTATTATAAATCCAAAACCTCCTATAACTGAGTTTATTGAAGAAAAAACAGATGTAAATCAACCTGAGAAAAAGAAAGATGTTCCGGAAATTATTAAAGGTGATCTTAAAATTGGTGATAAAATAGTATTTGAAAATATTTTATTTAAAACCGGCTATAGCACTGTGATGCCACAATCAAAAAAAATCTTGGAAAACATTGCTAAATCTTTGGTGGAACGAAAAGATATTTATTTTACCATTCAAGGGCATGTGTGCTG
>NZ_DBNGMQ010000102.1:0-11176 GCF_057126245.1 Yeosuana sp.
AAGTAAGAAGATTTTCATTTATTTATTTATTTATTAAAATAATTATATATTATATGTTATATTATTATAGTGGTTAATTATCCCCTTAATAATCCATATTTAGACAATTTAATAGTATTATTACGACGATAGTATACAAGAACAATAGCCAAACCAATTGCAGACTCCGATGCTGCTACAGCAAGAATAAATAATGCAAAAACTTGACCGCATATGTCATCTAAATATACAGAAAATACTACAAAGTTTATATCTACAGAAAATAGAACTATTTCAATACATATTAAAATAATTAGTAAGTTAGTTCTATTTACTATAATTCCATAAAAAGCAATACAAAATAAAAAAAAAGTTAAAAACAAATAATCAAATAGAGTTGGCATTAAAATAGAAAAAAGTATAATTTATACTAAAATACCGGAGACAGGAGTTGAACCTATTATCATTAGATTATGATTCTAAAGCTTTACCATTAAGCTACTCTGGTTTTCTATGAGTTTAATTCATAACTTTGATTTTTAAACACTTGTTACTCTATTAAAATTATAATAATAATTATAAACCGCATATTATAAAATTTTCTTAACATTTATCAAAAAATAACAAAGACTTTTTAATTAACTCCAGCCGCACGTTCTCGTACGGCTACCTTGTTACGACTTCATCCCAGTTATATCTCTCTCTTTTAGCTACAAGTTTAACAAATAAATTTAAATTAAAGTACAATAAATAGAATTCACTTAAACTTATTATGCCGCATGTAACCTTCTAGTGAAACACACTTCCAGCATGTGACGGGCGGTGTGTGCAAGGTTTAAGTACTAATTCACCGTGACATCCTGATTCACGATTACTAGTGATTCCATCTTTATGAAAACAAGTTTCAGTTTTCAATCCGAACTGAGGAAGTGGTTATTGATTAACTTTGAATAAATTCGTAACACTTTGCACTTCCCATTGTAACACGTGTGTAGCCCAGTTCATAAGGGCCATAAGGACTTGACGTCGTCTCAACCTTCCTCCTATATATCATAAGCAGTGTTTGTAGTTGAATAATAACTTAGCATAACAACAAATAGAGATTGCGTTCGTTAAGGGACTTAACCAAACATATCACTACACGAACTGACGACAGCCATGCAACACCTGTATAAAATTTATATATTTTCTTACAAAAATAACTTTATATATCAAGAACTGGTAAGGTTAGGCGCGTAGTATCGCATTAAACCACATGTTCCACCACTTGTATAAACCCCCGTCAATTCCTTTGAGTTTTAACCTTGCGGTCGTACTACTCAGGCGGAGTGCTTCACGCTTTCGCTTTTGCTGAACAAAAATTTTTGTTCCTTAGCACTCATATTTGAGGGTGTGGACTAACAGGGTCTCTAATCCTACTCGCTCCCCACACTCTAGTTCCTCAACGTTAGCAAAAACCTAGGAAGTCGCCTATGCTAATCGGTGTTCTTTTGTATATCTTAAGATACCATCCCTACTTACAAAATTCCACTTCCCTTATTTTTCCTCCAGTTAAGTTGTATTAAATAGCTTTCCAAATTTGATTCGGTCTTTACCATTGAACAATACAAAACCATCTACGAACCCTATACGCCCAGTCATTACGGATAACGCTCGCTCCCATCGTCTAACCGCGGCTGCTGGCACGAAGTTGGCCGGAGCTCTTTCAAAAAAATCTATGTCATGATGAAATTTTTTATAGAACTTTACAACTACAAAGAGTATTCATCGTTCATGTAGTATAGCTGGATCACGTGTTAACGCATTGTCCAATATTCCTCACTGCTGGCTTCAAAGAAGCCTGGGCCTTGTCTCAGTCCCAGTGTGGTTGTTCATCCTCTCAGATCAACTAAAAATCATTGGCTTGGTAAGCTTTTACCTTACCAACAACCTAATTTTTCATAAGTTCATTTCAAAATGAAGTTAACGTCCTAAGATTTTACAAAAGTTTTATGTTGATGACTTTATGTTAAAATTTAATTTTGATGTAGTTTTAACTTATGGTTTTACTCACCCGTTTGCCATGGATTTAATCCATTCGACTTGCATGTGTTAGGCTTACTACTAGCGTTCATCCGGAGCCAGGATCAAACTCATTTAAAAGTCAAGATTTCTTTTCATTTGAATAGTTTTTATATAAAAGTTTAGTATAATTTTTAGAATAGAATTTTAATGTATTAATTTAATAAAAATAGTTGATGTTAGTAATGATAAGCTAAATATATTGCTATACTTGCACTTTCATCCTATTAACCTAATAGTTTTTTAGGTATCTACAAAACTTAATCTTCAGCTAACCTTCCCCCTTAATATGCTTTCAGGGGTTATGTTTTATTCATTTAACTACCCGGCAATGCTTATTAAAACAACCGGAAAATCAGTGATGAAAAGTCACCGGTCCTTTCGTACAAAGTTTCAATGCTGTCAAGTTTCAACGCTCACAGTAGATAGGGACCAAACTGTCTCACGACGTTCTAAACCCAACTCACGTACCACTTTAATTGGCGAACAGCCAAACCCTTGGAAGCTTTTCCACCTCCAGGATGTGATGAGTCGACATCGAGGTGCCAAACTCCCCCGTCGATCGGAACTCTAGAGGGGAATCAGCCTGTTATCCCTGGCGTACCTTTTATTCGTTGAGCGATAGTTATTCCACAATAAACTACCGGATCACTATGGCCGACTTGCGTCCCTGTTAGAGAAGTTTCTCATACAGTCAAGCATACATATAGCATTACCCTAAAAGCATTCATCATAAAAGCCTAATATACCATTGCGCGCCTCCGTTACTCTTTTGGAGGCGACCGCCCCAGTCAAACTACCCATCAGCTACTGTCCATATTGTTAGTTTTATAAAATTTTAGTCAGTGGTTTTTCATTGTTGGCGTTTGCCTCCCACCTAGCTACATACTAAAATTTATAAAACAATAGCTGACTATAGTAAAGGTGCACAGGGTCTTTCCGTCTAGCTGTAAGAAGATTGCATCTTCACAATCATTTTAATTTCAGTGAGGTCATGTTGGAGACAGTGGGGAAGTCGTTACGCCATTCATGCCGGTCGGAACTTACCCGACAAAGAATTTCGCTACCTTTGGACCGTCAAGGTTACAGCCGCCGTTTACGGGGGTTTCCTTTAAAAGCCTGAACTTTCAAAATTTACCTTACCGCACCGGGCAGGCGTCAGTCCCTATACATCATCAATTGATTTTGCAGAGACCTGTGTTTTTAATAAACAGTCGCTACCCCTTATTCAGTGCCAACGCGTAAAAAAAGAAAATATAAAAATAAACGTCCCCTCTTATTCCGAAGTTACGAGGTTAATTTGCCGAGTTCCTTCAACATGATTATCTCATTGCCTAAGTAATATACACGATTTCACCTGAGTTGGTTTAAGTACGGTGCTTTATGGTTTTTGGCTATTTCCTGAAAATCGTAGTTTTATAACTTTTAATAGAATCTTTAATTTATAAAGTATATAAATTAAAGATTTTATAAAGAATATATAAAATTAAGAATTTTGTCACCAAAAACGCAAGAAAATATTCGACCCATCAATATTTGCTTTCACAAAAAATTTTAGGGACCGTTTTATATAACGTATGTTATAAATTCGACGCGGTTAATCCTTTCGTCGAAAACCTTAAAATTTCGGCCACAAGGTTTTAACCTTATTAAATCTTACTCATGTCAACATTAGCATTTCTGATATCCCTATTAAAAGTTTCCTTTTAACTTATAGATTTACAGAATGTTCTGCTACCCTTTTAACTATAAAAGTTGCAGTTTCGGTTATAAGTTTAAGCCCTTAATATTTTAGCGCCTTATATCTAGGCCAGTGAGCTGTTACGCTTTCTTTAAAGAATGGCTGCTTCCAAGCCTATCTTCTGACTGTTTACGAATAAAGACTACTTTCGTCACTTAACCTATGATTTTGGACCTTAACTAGCAATTTGGGCTGTTTCCCTTTTAACAATGGACCTTCGCATCCAATGTTTGTCTGCTTTTAAATAGCTTGTGTATTCGGAGTTTGCCAAAAGTCAGTAAAATTAAAAATCCCCCTTCTTTAAACAGTGCTCTACCCCACCGCTTAGTTTAAAAACGCTCTACTTAAATAGATTTCGCAGAAAACCAGATATCACCAAGTTTGATTAGCCTTTCACCCCTAAACTCAAATCATCCCAGTATTTTGCCACATACACGGGTTCGGTCCTCAAAAGTGTGTTACCACAACGATATCAACCTGTTCAAGTTTAGATCACCTGGTTTCGGGTATAATTAAACAAACTGTAACGAACGTTAATTCTCGGTTTCCCTACGCCTACAATATAAATTTAAGCTCGCTTATTTAATTAACTTGTTGACCCATTATACAAAAGGTACGCCGTCACTAACGATAAAAGTAGCTCCGACTAATAGTTTGCTTGTAATTTCACATCTTTCCTTCACAGTACTCGTTCACTGTCGGTAAAAGAATTTAGTTTAGGCTTTGAGGGTGGTCCCCCAATCTTCATACATGATAAGTTGTCACGTACTACATTACAAAATTATATATATATAAGTTTTCTTATATTTATATAAAGCCTGTTCCAAGTTCGCTCACCACTACTATCGGAATCTCGGTTGATTTTAATACGTGGTACTAAGATGTTTCAATTCCCATATGATTTTTGTCGCAACAAACTTTGGTTTCCCATATTTAGAAAAAATAGCTTCCCAGCAAAATTATGCTCCACTATAAGTTTCGTAGTTTTTACGTCATTTTATCCTTTTCCAAGATATCCCTTACAAGCATTAAAAAATAAATGAATTAAAATTAAAAATATATTTAAAAATGTGTCTTAATTTAATTTAATTTAGAAATAGAAGATTTAAGCTGAGTCCCTTAAAGTATTTGGCCTAAATCTTGTCGCACTTGAGTTCGGTATGGGTTCAGGCGAAAACGGAAATGACGAGACTTGAACTCGCAGTCTTCGGTACGACAAACCGATGCTTCGCCAGTTAAGCTACATTTCCCATATTAAATACAATATAATAAATATAAATTAATTTATATTTATTATAGAGCAAAAAGAATTAAAAAAGCTATTATTAAAGCAAATAAAGCAATTGCTTCAGTAAGAGCAAATCCTAAAATAGCAATACGAAATAATTCTTCTTTTATAGAAGGATTACGAGAAGTACCTAAAACTAATGCTCCAAAAACAGTACCAATACCTACTCCTGCTCCTGCTAATCCGATTGTAGCTAGACCTGCTCCGATATATTTAGCTCCTAATACCATTTATTTTTAATATTTAAAAATTGTTATTAAACCTTTTACATAAAACCTTAAATTTAAAATGTTGTTAAAAAATAAAAACAAACATTTTCGAGATGTGGCGTAGTTTGGAAGCGTATTTGTTTTGGGAACAAAAGGTCATGGGTTCAAATCCCATCATCTCGTATTTCGTAAAAGCTAGAAGAAGAATGTATTTGACTATTTTAATATTACCACTTTGCGGTTGTATTGCTTCAGGCTTATTTGGTAGATATCTCGGAGTTTTTGGAAGTGGTCTAGTTAGTACCGTTTGTTGTGGTCTTTCTAGTTTAATTTCCCTATTTTGTTTTTATGAAGTGGTTTTTAATTCTAGCAAATGTATTATAACAATATTAACTTGGATTCAAGTAAGTTCCTTTAATGTAAATTGGGGGTTTTTATTTGATACTTTAAGTATAATTATACTGTTTGTAGTCACTTTTATTTCTTTTTTAGTTCATATGTATTCTATAGAATACATACGCGAAGATCCACATCTTCCTCGTTTTATATCTTACTTATCTTTATTTACATTTTTTATATTAATTTTAGTAAGTTCAGATAATTTTCTACAGATGTTTATAGGGTGGGAAGGTATCGGGTTATCTTCTTATTTACTAATTAATTTTTGGTTTACTCGAATTCAAGCTAATAAAGCTGGAATTAAAGCTATAGTAGTTAATAGAGTGGGTGATTTTGGACTTGCTTTAGCAATTCTGGGTATTTATTTAAACTTTGAAACAATCGAATATGCATCGGTTTTTGCTATAATCCCGGCATTAAAGGGTCAAAGTTTTTACTTTGGTAGTTATTATTATCCTACACTGGATTTAATTGGATTTTTACTTTTTTGGGGAGCTTGTGGAAAATCTGCTCAATTAGGACTTCATACTTGGTTACCTGATGCAATAGAAGGTCCAACTCCAGTTTCTGCTTTAATTCATGCTGCTACTTTAGTAACTGGTGGAGTATTTTTATTAGCACGTTGTTCTCCATTACTGGAATATGCTCCAGGAGCTTTGGCACTTATTATTTTATTGGGAGGGGCTACGGCTTTTTTTGCAGGAACAGTTGGTCTTGTACAAAATGATATTAAACGTGTTATCGCTTATTCTACTTGTAGTCAATTAGGTTACATAATTTTTGCTTGTGGATGTAGTCAGTATCATTTAGGGGTGTATCATTTAGCAAATCATGCTTTTTTTAAAGCTTTATTATTTTTAGCTGCAGGTTCATTAATTCATGGATTAGAAAATGAACAAGATATAAGAAAAATAGGTGGATTAAGAAAGTTATTACCCTTTACTTATTCTATAATAGTTATCGGTTCTTTTTCATTAATAGGTTTACCCTTTTTAACTGGATTTTATTCAAAAGACAGTATTTTAGAAGGTGCTTATGCTAAGTATTCAGTTGCGGGATACTTTGCGTACCAATGTGGAAGTTTTGCCGCTTTTTTAACTGGATTTTATTCTTTAAGAATATTATATTTATGTTTTTTATCTAAATCAAATGGTTATCGTCCAATTATCGTAGGTGCTCACGAATCTTCTAGTTTGATAACTTCACCATTAGGATTATTAGCCATTCCAAGTCTTTTTTGTGGTTATTTAATAAAAGATCTTTTTGTTGGATTTGGGAGCCCTGCCTGGGCAAACTCTATTTTTACTCATCCCTTTAATATAGGTGATTCTGAATTTTTGCCCGTGTTTGCAAAATTTTTTCCGGTATTAATGGGTACATTGGGTGGAGTATTAGCGTTTTTTTTCTATACAAAGTATAAAACTTTCCTGTTCTTTTTAAAAAGAACAGAAAAGGGAAAGATATTTTATAACTTTTTAAATAGAAAATGGTTTTTCGATAAAATTTATAACGTTTATATTTCTCAAGTTTTATTAAATGTAGCTTATCATACTACTTATAAGACAATTGACAAAGGAGTTATTGAAAATTTAGGACCTATTAATTTATCAATATTACTAAAACAAATATCGGAATTTGTTTCTATTTTTCAAAAAACTGGAAATATTTATAGATTAGCTTTATTTATAGTAATAGGATTGTTAATTTTAATTACTATTATACTTTTTAGTTTAGTAAATACTATGGCTTGGTATTTTCTAGTACTTAGCTTAATTTTTTTTAAATTGGATTAAAATAAATATAAAATAAATGTTTTTTTTAACAGAATATTCAAATATTGCCTTTTATGCATTGGTATCTGCGATTCTAGCCATTTTAATTCTTTTATTGTCTTATATAATAAGTACACGTTTACCAGATACTGAAAAATTATCTACGTATGAATGTGGATTTGACCCGTATGAAGATGCTAGAAATCCTTTTGATGTTCGTTTTTATCTTGTTGCTATTCTATTCATTATTTTTGATATTGAAAGTGTTTTTTTATTTCCTTGGGGAGCTTCACTTGCATGGTTATCTCCTACCGGTATTTGGGCTATAGTCGACTTTTTTCTTGAACTTTGTTTAGGATTTGCCTATGCCTGGAAAGTTGGAGCTTTAGAATGGGAATAAGATTTAATTAAACATGCAATTAAATTGTAAAGATAAAATAAAACGTTCAAACGTTTTTATACTTGAAGAAAAAAAAAAGTGTTTTAAAAGCATTAAAACAAATAACATTTTAGTGTGTTCTTGGTGGTCGAGACATAAGTTAAGTTCTTTAACACAACTAAAAATAAGAAATAGATGTATTATTACTCAAAGAGGAAAAAGTATTAAAAAAAGTTTTAAATTATCTCGTATTGAATTAAAAAGATGGGTACAGAAGAAAAAACTTTTTGGACTTAATACAGCTAGTTGGTAAAAATATTTTTGTTAAAATTTTCTTTTATAAGACAAATATAAATATAGATAGATAAAAGCCATTTAATTTTGGTAAGAGATACAAAATGCGAATATAGGATTTGAACCTATGACTACCAGATAATGAGTCTGATGAGCTGCCTGACTGCTCTAATTCGCTTATCACCTTTAATATCTAATTAATAAAATTTTAAATAAGTAAATAAAGTATTAAAAATTTATACTGTAAACAAACACAAGCAATATAAATTATAAAGTAATTTTTCCAATTATGCTAGAACGAGTAGTTTGTATAAAAATTTTTTGTTTTAAGCTTATACTAGTATTGTAACCACGAGTTAAACTAATAGCACCAATTATTGCTACAAGTAAAATGAGTCCACAAACAATAAAATGGATATTATATTCTGTATAAAGTATTTTTCCTAAATTTGTAAGATTTGATTGTATATCATATGTGTTAAAATTTTCATCCGACGCATATACTACTTTAGATGCTTGACAAGGATAAGGTACTAATATTTTTTGTTTTTTATTATAAAGAGTTGCTAAACTATAAGAAGTATAATTTTCTATTAATGGTAGTTCAATTTCATATAATTCAGTTTCCCCTTTTTCATTTTCTGCCCAAAATGATGTTGTAACATAAGCCTTTCCGTTTTCATCTCTATAATTTTTTAAAGTTTGTTCTGTCCCTGGTACATCCCAAGGTACTCTAGAATAAACTTGTTGATATGGAGTGGTAAAATAAATTGGATTTTCAAATTGATCATCCGGTTCCTGTTTAAGGTTGATAATTCTTCCGTTATATTTTTCGTGATTTAAAAAGGTTAATGAATAAGTTAAAGAGCTTAGACCTATTGAAGAAAAAAATATAATAATTATATTTCGGTAATTTATTTGAGTAGAACCTAATTTAATTTTTAATATTATAACAATAAATAAAAATAGAACTGCTACCGCACCAGCGTATACGATGATAAAGACATAAGGTAAAAAATCAACTCCTAGAAATATTAATAAAAAACTACCTGTCACAAAAAATGTAACTAAATGTAACACTGCGTATACAGGATTTTGATTCGCAAATGTAATTATTATTGCAGTAAACAAACAAATTACTTTAAAAATAAAAAAAACTTTTATCATTATTAAGATTTATTAATAGTGTCTGCTTCCTTTTCGTAAAGAAGGGGGTAGGATTTGAACCTACGTAGGAATAATCCAATTGATTTACAATCAATCACCATTAACCACTCGGTCACCGCTTCTTAAAATTATTAATAATTAAATATCAAGACTTAATAGAATGAAAATTTAAAAACAAATAAGTTTTATTTTAATCCGATTCTGAACCAGATTCAATATTTGATTTTATTTTTTTTATTAGCTCTAAATTAGGTTCAGTTTTATTCCAAGAAGGACTAACTGTAATATCGTTTGCTCTTAATAAAAGTCTAGTATTAAAAGGATGAACCCAGTTATACAAAGAACTTCCGTCTTCTAAAATTTGTAATTGATAAAAATTACGAAGTATAGCTCTTTTCATTTTAAAATCGATAATCAAATACTCTAAAAATTTGATCTATATCTATTTTACCCATGACCACTCGTTTACAATTTTGATCGTAATAGAAATCTGCGTAACCATTACAAGGAAAATCTTTACGTAATGGATGCCCATTAAAACCGTAATCTGTTAAAATACGTCTTAAATCCGGATGATTATCAAAAAATACACCAAATATATCCCATGCTTCTCTTTCCCACCAATTAGCACAAGGATATAATATAGTAATACTTGAAATATTTGTTAATTCATTAGTATAAATTTTTAGTCTAAACCTACTATTAAAGATACTTAACAATTCATAAACTAATTCAAATCGATTTTTACGTTCCGGGTAGTCAACAGCAGAAATACAAGTTAAAATTTTGTATTGAGTAAGTGAAGAATCTCGTAAAAATCTTAAAGTTGATACCAAATCTTTTAATAAGCAGCTAGCGGTATAAAATTCAGAGTTTTTTTTTTTTTTACGATATGTTAAAGGCAATGATTTAAAAATATTCAGTTTTTTCATTTTTTAATAAAATTAAAAACAATTACCAAAAAAGGGATTTGAACCCCTACTCTTACGAACTGGAACCTAAACCCAGCGTGTCTACCAATTTCACCATTTTGGCTTTTTCAATCTGGAGCAAAAGGATTCGAACCTATGATGCCCGTACCAAAAACGGGTGCCTTTCCTCTTGGCTATGCTCCAACAAAAAATATTTTATTTTTGAAGTATATATTTATAATTTAAATAAAATATTTTCCTTTTTCTAACAATAATAGGTAAATAACGGGATTTGAACCCATGACCTACGGAACCACAACCCGCCACTCTACCGTTTGAGCTATATTTACCTTATATTATTATATTAAATTTAATATCTAAATAGTAAAATAATTTCTAATAGGATTAATTATCTAATACAAGAAAAAAAGGATTCGAACCTTTACTTTGCGGCTTTGGAAACCGATGTTCTACCGTTAAACTATTTTCTTTTATTAAAGTTTAAATAAAAATTTATGTTTATAACAAATCTACTTATGGTATATAATTATAAGACATTAAAGTAGGAAATAACCAGACTTGAACTGGTAACCTTGTGCGTGCAAAGCAAATGCTCCACCAATTGAGCTATATTCCCAATAAATGCGTAAAATTTGATTTAAATTCAACAATAATTTATTTAGTTTTAAATAAACTTAGTTGGCCTCAAATTGAAAATATAATACGCTACTAAAAATGCACTTTTTAATTAATTATAATATTGGTAGTGTGGTATAATGGTATAACATCGGATTGCAAATCCGAAAATAGTGGTTCAATTCCACTCACTACTTTAATATTTACAAAAAAGGGGGAAACGATATAAAACGTTAAAAGTATTTAAAACAAAATTTTTAGAAATTGAATCTTCTACATGAAATTTTTTTTTAATAATTTCAAACAAAACAAAAAACGCATACCATTTGTTTTTTAAACT
>NZ_DBNGMQ010000103.1:0-4176 GCF_057126245.1 Yeosuana sp.
GTATCCTTGGCAAATTATGGCATACCCGTAGATTTTGTGACGCGTTTGCCAAAGAATGATATCGGCGAATGTGCGATGATGGAAATGCGTAAACGCGGTGTTAATGTGGATAAAATTGTATGGGGCGGTGACCGTTTAGGGATTTACTTTTTAGAAACCGGTGCAGTAAGCAGAGGCAGTAAAGTAGTATATGACAGAGCGCATTCTGCTATTTCAGAAATTAAATCAGGTATGATAGATTGGGATAAGGTATTTGAAGGTGTGGAGTGGTTTCACTGGACAGGCATTACACCAGCCATCTCGCAAGGTGCAGCCGATGTTTGTTTAGAAGCAGTAAAGGCCGCAAGCGCCAAAGGGATTACCATTTCAACTGATTTAAATTACAGAGCAAAGCTTTGGAAGTATTGTGATGAAAAACATAGAGAATCGGTCATGAGTGAATTAACCTCCTACTGCGATGTCGTATTAGGAAATGAAGAAGATGCTGAAATGCACTTTGGAATCAAGCCAGAAGGCATCAGTGTACAAACACAAGGACACGATGTAAAAGCAGAAGCCTTCTTATCGGTATGTCAACAAATGATGGAAAAATTCCCAAGAGCTAAAAAAGTGATTACAACCTTAAGAGGGTCTATATCAGCATCACACAACACCTGGGCAGGCGTCTTGTATGATGGTAAGACAATGTATGAAACCCGTCAGTATCAAATAACAGATATCGTAGATCGCGTAGGTGGTGGTGATAGTTTTATGGGTGGCTTAATCTATGGCTTATTAACGTATCCAGGAGATGACCAAAATGCATTGGACTTTGCAGTAGCAGCCTCTTGTTTAAAACATACCATAAAAGGCGATGCGAACTTAGTTACGGTAGACGAAGTCAAGAAACTTATGGGAGGTGATGCTTCAGGAAGAGTAGCGAGATAAAAAATAAATCATTAAATTTCGATATAATTAGAAAATGGCACAATTCACAAGAATAGAAGTAGCAACAGCAATGAAAGAAACAGGGATGATTCCTTTATTTTTTCATAATGATATAGAGTTAAGTAAAAACATACTCAAAGCTTGTTACAATGGAGGTGCAAGATTGATGGAGTTTACAGCAAGAGGTGATTTTGCTCATGAAGTTTTTGCCGAACTTACAAAATATGCGATTAAAGAACTTCCCGGAATGATTATGGGTGTGGGTTCTGTAACCGATGCCGCTGCTGCATCACTGTATATGGCCTTAGGCGCCAACTTTATTGTAACACCTGTATTACGCGAAGATATTGCTATTGCCTGTAACCGGCGAAAAGTATTATGGTCTCCTGGTTGCGGCACCTTAACCGAAATCACCAAAGCCGAAGAGTTGGGTTGTGAAATTATAAAATTATTCCCGGGAGATATTTACGGTCCGCAGTTTGTAAAAGGTATTAAAGGCCCACAACCATGGACTAACATTATGCCAACTGGAGGAGTATCACCAACCGAAGAAAACCTGAAAGGATGGTTTGATGCCGGTGTGACTTGTGTTGGTATGGGTTCCCAATTAATCTCAAAAGACATTATAGCCAATAAAGATTATAAAAAACTTGAACAGCAAATTAAAGCAGCTTTAAACATTATAAAGGCTGTTAGGAAATAAATAATATCAATATGAGACGCATGAAGTACTTAAAATTTGTTTTAACAAAAATTCTAATTTTATTTTTTATTTTAAATACGTCTCATGTTACGTATTCACAGGAAAGAGGCTCCTTAACTTCAGAAAAAAAAATAGATAGCCTACTTTCTCTACTTACCCTTGAGGAGAAAGTAGCCATGGTACATGCGCAATCAAAATTTAGCTCACCAGGTGCAGATCGATTGGGTATTCCAGAACTTTGGATGTCCGATGGTCCACATGGTGTAAGAGCAGAAATAAATTGGGATAATTGGGGTTACGCTAAATGGACGAACGATTCTATAACAGCGTTTCCGGCACTAACTTGTTTGGCAGCGACGTTCAATCCAAATTTATCCGCAGACTATGGTTTTAGTATTGGTGAAGAAGCGCGCTACAGAAAAAAAGATGTGTTACTTGGGCCAGGCGTTAATATTTATCGTACACCTTTAAATGGTAGGAATTTTGAATACATGGGTGAAGACCCATATTTAGCATCTAAAATGGTAGTGCCTTATATCCAAGGCGTTCAAAAGAATGGCGTTGCGGCCTGTGTAAAACACTATGTGCTAAACAATCAAGAACTTTGGCGAGGTCACATAAATGTTGAAGTAAGCGACAGAGCTTTATACGAAATTTATTTACCAGCCTTTAAAGCAGCCGTTCAAGAAGGAAATGTCTGGTCTATTATGGGGG
Organism: Yeosuana sp.; assembly: GCF_057126245.1. Taxonomy (NCBI): domain Bacteria; kingdom Pseudomonadati; phylum Bacteroidota; class Flavobacteriia; order Flavobacteriales; family Flavobacteriaceae; genus Yeosuana; species Yeosuana sp. The sequence goes on from NZ_DBNGMQ010000103.1 coordinate 2,345, forward strand.
CGTATAACCAGTTTAGGGGTCAGTTTTGTTGTCATAATGAATTGTTGTTAAATAAAATTTTAAAAGAAGACTGGCAATTTGATGGAGCTGTGATTACAGATTGGGGCGCTACCCACGATTCAAAACAAGCTGCTTTATATGGTTTAGATATTGAAATGGGTACAGGAACGAACGGATTAACAACAAGTAAAGACAATGCTTACGACTATTACTATTTAGCGAATCCGTTTTTGAAATTATTAAAAGATGGCGATGTTGAAGAATCGGTATTAGACGATAAAGTTCGTAGAATTTTAAGGTTAATGTATAGAACCACGATGAATTCTAATCGTCCATTAGGTCGAATGAATAATCAGGAACATTTAGATGTCGCAAGAAAAGTTGGTTCTGAAGGTATCGTGCTTTTGAAAAATAATGAATCCTTTTTTCCAATAAACCCAGATAAAAAATTAACAATTGCTGTTATAGGTGAAAATGCCACAAGGCAAATGACGAAGGGTGGAGGTTCTTCAGAATTAAAAGCTAAAGATGAGGTTTCGCCTTTAAGAGGTATAACAGAACGTTATAAAAATGCGAATATTATTCATGCTATAGGTTATGCTTCAGGACCTTCAGCATATGGTCGTGTCTTACCTTCAAAATTTAATGCAAATATCTTAAAGCAAGAAGCACTCGAAGCTGCTTCAAAAGCTGATGTTGTTTTGTTTGTGGGTGGATTAAATAAAAGTCATAATCAAGACTGTGAAGGTGGTGACAGACAATCGTTAGAGTTGCCTTTCGGACAAAATGAATTACTTGATGAGTTGATAAAAGTAAACCCTAATTTAGGTGTTATCTTAATTAGCGGAAATGCGGTTGCTATGCCTTGGATTCCAAAGGTTAAGGGCGTTATGCAAACATGGTATTTAGGGAGTGAAGCCGGACATGCTATTGCAGATATTGTTAGTGGTGATGAAAATCCATCAGGTAAATTACCATTTTCATTTCCTAAAAAGTTAAAGGATAATGCGGCTCATTATTTTGGCGAACTTTCATATCCAGGAGATAGTATTAATCAGATTTATAAGGAAGATATTTTAGTCGGCTACCGTTGGCATGATACCAAAAACATTGAACCGTTATTTGCTTTTGGACATGGGTTGTCCTATACTTCTTTTAAAATTTCAAATGTAGAAACCGATAAGGTTAAATATTCAAAAACAGATACTATTAAGGTAAACTGTAAGGTTGAAAATACAGGAGAAGTTTCAGGTTCAGAAGTAATTCAAATCTACATTGGTAAGCCAAAATCTAAAGTGAAAAGGGCTGTGAAAGAATTAAAAGGGTTTCATAAAGTTGAATTATCCCAAGGCGAAAGTCAAAATATTACTATTACTATAGCTATTTCTAAATTGGCCTATTATAACGAAACCATTTCTGACTGGACACTTGAAAAAGGCGATTATATGGTTTATATTGGAAATGCTTCAGATAATATTATTGAAAAACTTAAGATTAAAATTGAGTAATGTGTAAATAAAGTTTTGACTACTATGTCTTTCGATATATAAAAGAAACGGATCGTTTAATGTTCAAATTAGATCATTCACAGCTTCAGTGTTAAAAATTTATCTTATCAAAATATTTGGGTGTTTGTTGTTATAGAAAAATAACTCAAATAAAATTTAATACATACATTTATAAACTAAACTAATTTTAACCACTAATTATGACATCAAATTTTGAATTTTGGGATTACTTTATTTTTATTGCCTATGCGGTATTAATATTGGGAGTAGGACTTTGGGTTTCCAGGGATAAAAAGGGCCATCAAAAGAATGCTGAGGATTACT
>NZ_DBNGMQ010000104.1:0-8606 GCF_057126245.1 Yeosuana sp.
TATTAGAACAGCTTAGAGCTTACTACAAAATATATAAGCCTAAGCAATGGTTGTTTGAAGGTGTTGGGGGCGAACCTTATAGTGTATCAAGCATACGTCAAGTTTTTAATCGTTCCAAAAAGAAAGCTGGAATAAACATACCCGCTACGGTTCACACGCTTAGACACTCCTTCGCAACCCATTTATTGGATGCGGGGACCAATTTGAGGTACATTCAGAAGCTTTTAGGACACAACAGTTCAAAGACTACAGAGATTTACACCCATGTCAGTAGTACTAATCTGATAAATATTGAAAGTCCTTTCGAAATTATGAGAAAATTAAATACCTTTACAAATACGAAATAAACGCAATAAAATACGTTTATTCAATAGTTAGGCAACATATGAAAAAACTAATCCGAACGTACATTCTGCTGATTTTATTAATTATTCTCAATATTAGTTGTTCAGAAAACGAAAAGTTAGGACAAGTAGAAGTTTTAGAAATCACTTCATATGACCAAGAAGATTCATATTTCCGACATGATTGTAAAATGGAAAATAGATTAGTTGATAAAATGTTTGATTTAAAAAAAGATGGTGAAAATATTATCATAGATAACAAAGCCAACGATGGTTTTACAGGACATTATTTAACTTTTAAACTGAATTCAAAGCTTGAAATTATAAAGGCTGAATATGACGAATCAACCGATGTGATTGACGGAAGCACAATGACTTTTAAAGTTGATAGTGTTGATTTAAAACTGAATTCAAACCCTTTTAATTCAAAAAAAATAGTAGGCTACTATTCTATTTATTTGACTCAAAATTATTTTGCTGGAAAACTAAAAGAACAAGGTGCAAAAGATGAAATTATTAAGAGAGAGTTTAAGGGGAAATTTAAAACTTGTGAAAAATAAAGTACGTTGCCTAACAAAATATAAAATTAATGGCTTGGTTATCGCCTACTTGGAAAATTCCTGCGGAATTTTCCACTGGCAAGTATCTATTTATTAAATTAGTGGTTTAACAACGCCACTATTCTTATACATATCGTTATGAGCAATTAGGTACGTTAAAGGCTACATAATTTTAAACATTATGTACAAAAATGACAAAGTAATTAGACGTTACAACGAACCTTTCAAATTAAAAATTTTAACCGAACTTAGCACTGGAAAACACACAAAGAGTGAACTTTGCAAACTCTATTCTATTGCACCTACAACTGTTAATGAGTGGATTAAAAAGTACAATCGTAAAGACTTAATGAACACCAGAGTAAAAGTGGAAACGAAAGACGAAATATCTAGAATTAAAGCACTTCAAAAAGAGATTGAACAGCTTAAAAAGCTACTCTTAAAAAAGGATTTGGATGCTTTGGTATTGGATTCTTACCTTGAAGTAGCTGCAGAAGATTTAGGTTATAAATCTGTTGCTGAACTAAAAAAAAAGCTAAGTATAAAGCCTTAATCAAAGCCAAATAGAAATCTAAGGGATTTGCTTCTTTATCAACTATAACCCATTGTTTTGGGCACAAACGTAATGCTTACTATAAGTATAAAAATAGAGCTGATAAGCGTTTAAAACTAGAACAACAGATTATTCAGATAATAAAGAAAAGACGCAAATCCCTGCCTAGAGAAGGCGTACGTAAACTTGTTAAATCTTTAGATGATGAGTTTACCAAAGCCAACCTTAAAGTAGGTAGAAATACATTATTTAATGTCCTTAGAAAACATCAAATGCTAACACTTAGAAAGAAATATAGCTCTAGAACAACCAACTCTTTGCATAGGTTCTATAAGTATAAAAACATCATTAAAGATGTTGAAGTTACAAGACCTAACCAAGTGTGGGTGTCTGATATTACTTATATCAGAACAGTAAAAGGATTTTGTTATCTGGCGTTAATAACAGACATGTATTCAAGGAAAATTGTGGGTTATGACCTTAGTGATAGTCTGGAACTAAACGGATGCGTGAGAGCCCTTAATAAGGCTTTATATCATGCTAAAAACACAAAAGGACTTATCCACCATTCAGACAGAGGTATTCAATATTGTAGCAATGTATACACGCAAATGCTCAAAAGAAATAATATAGATATCAGTATGACCGAAGAAAACCATTGTTATAAAAATGCCCTCGCAGAAAGGGTTAACGGGATTCTTAAAGACGAATTTTATCTCGACCAAACCTTTACAAATATGACTCACGCAAAGAGAGCAACAAAAAATGCAATTAATTTATACAATGAAATTAGATTACATTTATCTTTAGACTTTAAAACACCAAATATGGTATATAAATTAACAGCGTAAATCAATTTTAACCTGTAGCCATATTTCAGGACGAGACAGCTTAAAAAGCTATTTATTTAAGCATTTAAAAATTAAGATGCCGATTGACAAAAATCAAAATACTCATTTGCATGTGCATGTGCATTATAAAAATGGAAAACAAATGAACAAAAAATTATACAGGCTCCAACAGTCCGAAAATCATAGTTAATGGTCTTCTTCAATTTTTTTCATCGCGATTTACCACTTTATAAACGTAAATTTTTGGTGAAACATTTAACCATCAAATTAAAATATATTTCCATCTAACCACTTCTTAAAAACAGAAGATTTTTCCTTGCTCACAATCACATCAGTGGCTGCTGATGGAGACAACTTTAATTTCAACTTAGAGTTAAAATAATCATGAATTTGTGAAATGGCATTAATTCGAGCCAGAAACGATCGGTTAATCCTAAAAAAATATTTAGGGTCTAGTAATTGTTCTAACTCATCCAGGGAATGGGAAATATTGAACTTACTACCGTCTTTGGTATAAACTATCACCACATTATCTTCTCGATGAAAATAGGCTATCTGGCTTTCAGAGAGGCTAATAAGTTTAGAGCCATGTTTTACTAGAAACCGCTCTTTATAATCGTTTACTGTAGGTTGAGGTAATGCATTCAATAACGCTTGCCAGTTAGTAGGAACGACTGAAGTTGACAATTGTTCGCGTAATTTCTTAATGGCTTTTTTAAAATGATCTTCATTAATGGGTTTCAGTAGATACGCGATGCTGTTTAAATCAAAAGCCTTGATGGCAAATTGATCATACGCTGTTGTAAAAATTACAAATGACTTGATATCAACTTCCTTTAAGATGTCAAAACTTTGCCCGTCGGTGAGTTCAACATCCATAAAAATGACTTCAGGTATCGGATTAACTGAAAGCCAACTTATGGCTTCTCTAACGCTTTTTACAGCACCTGCTATTTCGAATTCCGGCAGGTACTTCTCACACAAGCGTTTTAATTGTCTTGTGGCTGCGGCTTCGTCTTCAATGATGAACAAGTTCATATTCTCCTATAGTTAAAAGGGGTAAGGTAACTCTAAAATACCCAGATGATTTTTCAATTTGTGGAATTGGCTGACCCAGTAAGCGATAGCGCTCTGTCAAATTGGATAACCCAATTTGAGTAGAAGGTTTCTTCTCTTTTCGTATTTGTAAATTATTTTCTACAATTAAAGTTTTGTTTTGTGTTTTTATAGCTATCGTAAGTGGTTGATAAGGTTCAGCAATATTATGTTTTAGAGCATTTTCTACCAGCAATTGCAAAGACATCGGTGGGATGTAGCTGCGTTTTGTAGTTTTATCGATATCCATTTCGACAGTAAAGGCATTTTCAAATCGCTTTTTTAAGAGAAAAAGATAGGATTCCAACATTTCAAGCTCACTTTCCAAAGTAACTACCTCCTCATCTCGTTGCTGTAGTGAATAGCGATATACTTCAGCAAAAAGAGCCAGAAACTTACTAGCGACTTCAGCACTCTCGTGGATTAAAGAATTAAGGGTATTCAGATTGTTAAATAGAAAATGTGGACTAATTTGATGTTTTAAATTTTGAAAGAGTGCTTCTGTTTGTTCTTTTTGTAAGCGTTCTGCTTCGATTTGTGATTTTTGCCATTGAAAAAAGTAAAACACGCTCATTTGTAATCCACCAATAGCCAATACCAAAAAAGTGCCTATGGCTGATATCGATACAAATTGAGTTACATCAAAACCATTTCCCGTGTTCCCTTGAATGTAGATTTCATGTAGTCGAATAATTAAGTAGGAAACATTGAATGTAATTACCCCAAAAAAAATAAGAGCAATTAATTGCCAGACTAATTTTTTTGCTAGCGATGTTTTAGAAGAAAATTTACTATCAATCTTTTTTGAAATAAAACGACTTCCTTCCCAAAATATGCTCGTCATTATGGCGAACCATAGAAAACCAGACAAAGAAAACCCAGAACGTTCACGTAAGCCAGTTATCAGAATAATCAAGGTGTACATGGTGACACCAATAAATATTGGCATAACTACACGAAATATATTACTTACTTTTTTCATGGCTGAAAGTTATATCCTGAAATTGTTCTTACAATATACTGCTTTTTCCTTTTAAACGCTTTCTAATCCTAAAAGGGTATCTCTGAGCTAGCCTGGCTTACCGAAGAGGGACTACCCATACCCATTTAAGGGTGGGGAGTCCTACTCGCTTGGATTTTTGTGTAATAGCTTATAATGCTTTTTTAAATCTACTACCTATTATCAATCGGCTTCTTGTCTGCGGGTGGAATAAGAAGCAAATCAAAACCCATGATCATTCTATTTAACTCCCGGTAATCGGGGTGCGTAATGATCTGAAACTTGTTTGAATTCAAATCGTTACGTAATTTTTTCAGGTCGATGAGCGTCCACCTATCTTTCTTATGGAAGTTAAGAAGAGCAGGCACCCGTTCTCGATAATCTTTATCATCATAAGTTCCTCTGGGAATGATCACATTGGTACTTTTAACATTCTCTGTTTTCGCAATTTCCTGTGTTAAAGCGCCCACATCATAATAGCCATATGAATAATTAGTAGTTCCGGCATGATCATTACCAATTTTTATAAAATAGCGCGCATCCTGATGTTCCTTTTCAAAAGCCAGATAATTGCTTATAAAATTTGATCTTATATAATCTACTCTAACTTTATGATGGCTTCCATAAATAGTCATGGTTTCGTGTAGTCTTTTAAAAACCTCTTGAGCATATTGGTCATCCGAATCAAACATCTTCTCAAATTGCTGAAAATCAGGATGGGTAATTATCTTAGTCAGCACCTTTCTTGGCATTTTTTCAAATTCAGCTTTTGCTATTTCTTTAGCTTTGGTCCAGGCAGCTTTAATCTCTTCGTAGTTCGGGTCATTCGATTTTGATTGCACCAGGTCGTCTCCTAAAAACAACACTGAAAAAACAAATTCCTGATCAATACCCCAAATTTCCATATCGGTTTCGGCAAATGCTTTCAAAAATGCTGCGTCTGGAACTGCGTTGAACATAGGAATTGCTGAAATCCCCCCCCAAGAGGAAGTGAAGTACTTACCGTTAAAAGCTTTTAGTCTTGCCTGGGTAGCATCAGGAATCTCAGATAGTTCTTTTAGTTTTTCTCCACTTACTGGTCCAACTTCGAAAGCTGCCGCCTTATATCCTGATTTATCAAGTATAGGAACCAGGCTTTTAGTTAGTTTTGAAATCTCTGTTGAATGATGATTTTCTCCAAGCACAAAGAATTTTGAGCTTGCAATATGCTCTTTTAATATGTTAGCACCATTTCCTTTTAGTAAACCATTATTAATGGTGAAATAATTTACAGATTTAGCTATTTCTAACGAATCCAGTACTGAAATATCATTTATAGTATTTTGGGGGAAAAGGTTTGAAGAAAAGATTGATAAAAATGCGATTGATAAAATTACTGTTTTGGTATGAAAATTTTTCATGACTGATGATTTTAAAAATGAATGATGTTTCACGGTGTATATTTTGATTTTTGTGTAAAACTCATGAATTGAACCCTTTAAGCCAAGTGTTATAGTGCTTAAACGGCTTAAAACTTATCTAAACCGGCAAAAAACTATCGTGAATAATTTTAACCTATATCAGTTTTTGTAGAAAAGAAAGTTTTAATCTGCTCAAGTCAATACATATATCCAAAATTCCAAAAGCGCATGTTATTGCCAACGCGGAACAACAATATGAGAGGGAAAAAGCCAGTGCACAACAAGGTGTATAACTCATTGCTACTACTCGCCTATTCGGAAAATATAACGGATTTTCTTATGGTTAGTTTTCTTTTGCTAAATTAGTACCAAACCAACGCAACGAGTCATACACAAACACGTTAGCCTCAATTACTAAAAAAATAAATTATATGATTAATAAGCCACTAATAATACTTATAACCTCACTAATAATGATTATTCATAATTCACTATTTTCTCAATCAAAAAAGGACCAAAAGTATTTATTTGAAATAGGGCTTGTTGATAGTTTATATTCAAAAACATTAGATGAATACAGAAAGATTTGGGTACATGTACCAGAAAGTGTAACATCTGACAAGAACAAAAAATATCCGGTTCTCATCGTTTTAGATGGAGATACACAGCTACTTAAAATTAGAGCAATTCTGCAGCAACTTGAAAGGGTTAAAGTACCCGAAATAATTATTATAGGAGTGGATAATAATACTAACAGACTAAGAGATTTAACACCAACAAAACCCCACAATCCAAGTCCGGCTTCCCCTTTGCCTGGTGGCGGGGAGAAATTTACTCAGTTTATTCAAAATGAATTGCTTCCTTATGTAGATAGCAAATATCCTACAACACCTTATCGCACCTTTTTTGGACATTCTATTGGGGGTTTACTTGTATTAAATTCATTATTTTTAAATTCCGCTAGTTTTGATAACTATATAGCAATTGAGCCCAGTCTATGGAGGGGTGGCGATTATGATTATTTAAAAGAGTATTCGACTTATTTAAAGAACAATCAATTTTTTCATAAATCACTTTTTGTAGGAGTTGCTAATACGATGTCAAGATTAAATTTAAATCTTGACACGATTTCAGTTTTAAAAGATAACTCAAGAGCAACAGAACATATTCGTCATATTTTGACCTTTGCAAAGACAACAAGTGTAAATAAGCAAAATAAACTAAATTTTAATTGGAAGTATTATGACAATGAAGACCATAATAGTGTTGTTTTAAGATCAACCTACGATGCTTTATGTTTTCTCTTTAGTTGGTATCCGGAAAATAAAAATGATTTGATGAAAATTAAAAACGCTGATACGGCCGTAGACGAAGCACTCAACATTTTTAATAAACGAAATAAAGAACTAAGTAATTATTTTGGGTATACTGTTATGCCGGAAGAACAAGTAATAAATCGACTTGGTTATCAATTATTATCGATGGGGCAGAGTGAAAAATCATATGCTTTCTTTAAAATGAATATTGACTATTATCCCAAAAGCCCTAATGTATATGATTCTATGGCAGATTATTTTGAATCTGAAAAAGACAAAGAAAACGCTTTAAAGTATGTAAGAATAGCATATGAAATTAGTGGCGAAGACTACTATAAGGATAGAATCAAAAAGCTTGAATCAAATAAATAATAGAGGCTAACAACACCTAAGAAAACATGGGTCGGACAGTGGTTCCCGCAAGGTTCGTTCTTCGTGGCTTTCTTTGTCACAGACGAACAGGAAAGTACTCCGAAAAGCCCCACGTTTCTTAGCTGCAAACCGTTAGCCTTCATTATGAACAACCAATGACCAAATGATAAAATTTTTTAGAAAAATAAGACAAAACTTACTAATGGAAAACAACTCTGGAAAGTATTTCAAGTACGCAATTGGAGAAATTGTTTTGGTCGTCATTGGAATATTAATTGCACTTCAGATTAATCAATGGAATGAAAATCGAAAGGAAAATAATGCGTTAAAAACATTAACTGAAAATCTAAATAATGAATTCCAAAAGAATTTGAAAGAACTTGAGATTGACTTATCACGTGTTAAAAATTCAATTACTGCGAGTAATACTTTATTATCATATACCGGTATAAAAAATATTGAGGTGGATAACATAATAATTGATAGCTTAATTTATTATGCTGTCTCTAATCCTACTTGGAATCCAAGTTCTTATGTATTAAATGACATCAAAAATTCTGGTAAATTATCAACTTTGAAAAATGAAAACCTTAAACTTCTTTTATATGATTGGGATAGACTTTATGAAGATATCCTAGAATGGCATGCTGGCTCAACTCATAATACAAATCGACTAGTTTATTTTGTAAGTGAAAAAGGATCTCTAGTTAATATTGACTACCATAATAATAAGAATGAAAAGGGCACAAAGTTCGACATTGAAAATATAGACTTATTACAAGAAATACGTTTTGAAAATGACCTAGAGAACAGTTTATATTCTTTAATAGAATTGGAGAAAAGGTATAATAAAGCAAGTGATTTATTAAATAAAATTATAGAGCTATCGAATAGTAGTGATATTACAAAATAAAATAACGAAAGGCTAACACCGTGTATAATTCATTGCTAGTTAAAGCCTACTTACGAAAGTCCTCGCGGACTTTCTATCTTTGATTTATTTGCTAACTTTAGTGCTTATACACGCAACGAAATCATACACATTTCCGTTGTAAGCAATCCTGAACCAAATCGAAGAAATGATTCTAAAGATGAAATATATAACAACTATTTTC
>NZ_DBNGMQ010000105.1:0-27978 GCF_057126245.1 Yeosuana sp.
AACTTTGGTTAAATGACTTTTATCTAAATGAACATAGATTTCAGTAGTTGTGATACTTTCATGACCAAGCATTAATTGTATAGAACGTAAATCGGCATCATTTTGTAATAAGTGAGTAGCAAAAGAATGCCTAAAAGTATGGGGAGAGATCTTCTTTTTAAGTCCAATTTTCTCACCTAATTGTTTAATGATTGTAAAAATCATAGCTCTTGTTAGTTGTTTCCCTCTTCGGTTTAAAAATAACGTGTCCTCAAAGCCAGCTTGAATATTAAGATGGTTTCGAATTTCAGTTCTGTATATATTAATATATTTCTTAGTAATGTCAACTATAGGGACGAAACGCTGTTTATCGCCTTTTCCCGTGACTTTTATAAAGCTTTCATCAAAAAATAAATCAGATAATTTTAAATTTATTAGTTCGCTAACACGCAAGCCACAGCCGTAGAGCGTTTCTAGTATAGCTCTATTTCGTTCACCTTCAGGTTTGCTTAAATCTATTGCGTTTATTAGTTTATCTATTTCCTGTTCAGATAGAGTGTCTGGTAGTTTTCTTCCAATTTTAGGGGATTCGATTAACTGTAATGGGTTTGATGCTCTGTAATCTTCAAAAATTAAATAGTCAAAAAAGCTGCGTAAACCTGAGATTATTCGCGATTGAGATCTGGCATTAATATTTTTAGCTATTTCATAAATAAATTGCTGTACTGTTTCTGAATTAATTTTAATAGGAGAAGTAGAAACTTTATTTATTTCTAAATAGCCAATTAACTTTTTAACATCCCTAGAATAACTATCGATAGAATTTTTAGATAATCCACGTTCTATTTGTAGATATAGTTTATAATCTTTTAGAGCTTGTTCCCATTTCATGAAAGCAAAAATAATATAAAAGTTATAAAGAATTTTATTATGTTAAATAACGGAAATATGACTTATAATTTTCAAATACATATTGCCATTTCATCAAAGTAAAAATAGAATAATTAATCTAAAATTAATATCCGATACTTTAAAGTTGTCATATTAAAGATTCATCAATATAAATTAATGCCAGCAATTTGGGAAGGATAAACATGATCTAAGTCATTTTAGAACTACTAGCCATTTTCTAAATTCGTTTTATAAAAACAATTAAATACTATAAATTATGAAAAAAACATTATTTTTTGTAGTGCTTATGTTATCTTACTTTAGCGTAAATGCACAAAATGAAAATGATCAAACCGCTAAAAATAGTTGGTTGATTGAAGTCAATACTGGTTTTGGAGGCTTTGAAAATGTTGGTAATACTGATTTTGGATTGGCAACTTCTGACGGTGAAACAATTTGGTCGGTTGGAGCTGAAGGTGGTTACTTTGTAATGGATGATTTAGCTATTAAAGTTGGTTTGGGTTATGCTGATTTTGATGGAGACTCTATATTTTCTTATAAATTAGGAGGAAAATATTATGTTATTGGGACTATACCTGTACAAGTTGATATAACGGGATCTAGTGTTGATGAATTATCTGAAGATCCTTTATGGTTAGGATTGCAAGGAGGCTATGCGATTTTATTAAGCGATAACGTTAGTGTAGAGCCTGGTATTAGGTATAACGTATCATTAAATGAAGATTATACTGATGAAGGTGTTTTTGAAATTCGTATAGGGTTTGTCTTATTTTTCTAAAATCAAATAAAAAAACCGAAGCTCAACTTCGGTTTTTTTTACGAATTGTGTGTTTATAAAAACCACCTAAGGTGATACTTGATTTGGTATTTTTCAATAAAAATTTAAAAAAAAGTAAGTACAGTCTTGTTTATTTATATTATTTTTAAAATGAACTTCAATAACAATTAAACTTTAATTATATCTTATTTATATTGTTTTGATTTTTTTATTCTAAGAAAAACATATCTCTATATTTGCAATTATTAACTAACTAAAAATAATGGTTAATGAAAAAACTTATTATTATTAATGGCCCAAATTTAAATTTACTTGGTAAAAGAGAACCTAATATTTATGGCAGTTTATCTTTTACCGACTTTTTAGTTGAGATTAAGGATAAATATACAACTGTTGAAATTGATTATTTTCAATCTAACATTGAAGGGGAACTTATAGACAAACTTCATGAAGTAGGCTTTTCTTATGATGGTATCATTTTAAATGCGGCTGCTTATACGCATACATCAGTTGGTTTGGGAGATGCAGTAAAAGCTATTGAAACTCCTGTTGTTGAAGTTCATATTTCTAATACGTTTAATCGAGAAGAGTTTCGTCATCAATCTTTTATTTCACCAAATGCAAAAGGTGTTATTCTAGGTTTTGGATTACAGAGTTACGAATTAGCTATTCAGAGTTTTTAAAGCCGCACAAAGTTTTTCTAAGAGAAGGAATGTTCAATTTTTAATCTGTATGCATAAAATTATTTGCTCTTCTATGTTCTTAATTATCTGTTTGTCTTCTCAGGGACAATCTAACAGTAATTTTGGGGTAAAGGGCGGATTAAATCTAACCTTCTTTAAAGTTAATGAATCTAATTTTGGCTTTAACCCAGATACTGAAATAGGGTATTATGGTGGTGTTTTTTTTGATTTTGAAATAGATGAATTACTTTCTATTCAGCCAGAAATATTATATATAGGTTTAAGGGACTTTCATTTTTTAAATGCACCTATTTATGTGAAGTATGAAATGGCTAAACATTTAGATGTTATGGTGGGACCAAGTATCAATTATTTTTTCGACTTTTTTACAAATAAACTTAAAATACGTGCCGATTTAAGTACCGCTTATAATATGACATCCAATATTGATATTCATCTAAAATATACCATAGGCTTTGAAGAAATAACTCCTAACGGATTATTTGTTGGGCTTGGATATAAATTCTAAAAAAAAATGCGATTCGTTTTAGAATCGCATCTTTTTAAATGTAAATATATAAAGCCTTATTATAAGTGAATCACTTCATCATAAGCATCAGCAACAGCTTCCATTACCGCTTCACTCATTGTTGGATGCGGATGCACTGCTTTTAATACTTCATGACCTGTAGTTTCTAATTTTCTACCTAAAACAGCTTCAGCAATCATATCTGTAACACCAGCACCAATCATATGGCAACCTAGCCATTCTCCATATTTAGCATCAAAAATAACTTTTACAAAACCATCTTTATTTCCGCCAGCACTCGCTTTTCCAGAAGCAGAGAACGGGAATTTTCCAATTTTCACTTCTATGCCTTTTTCTTTTGCTTGTTTTTCAGTTAACCCTACACTGGCAATTTCTGGAGTACAATAGGTGCAACCAGGAATATTTCCATAATCTAAAGCTTCAACATGTTGTCCTGCAATTTTCTCAACGCATAAAATACCTTCAGCCGATGCTACGTGCGCTAAGGCCTGACCAGGTGTAACATCTCCAATGGCATAATACCCGGGAATATTAGTTTGGTAAAAATCGTTTACTAATATTTTATCTCTATCAACAGCTATACCTACATCTTCTAGACCTATATTCTCAATATTGGTTTTAATACCTACGGCGCTTAAAACAATATCGGCTTCCAGAATTTCTTCGCCTTTACTTGTTTTTATAGTAGCTTTAACACCGTCGCCAGAAGTATCTACTTGAGTTACTTCGGCCGATGTCATAATTTTAATACCAGTCTTTTTAAATGAGCGTTCAAGTTGTTTTGAAACATCTTCATCTTCAACAGGAACAATGTTAGGTAAATATTCAACAATAGTAACCTCAGTTCCCATAGAATTATAAAAATATGCAAACTCAACACCTATAGCTCCCGAACCAACTACGATCATTTTCTTTGGTTGTTCAGGTAATGTCATGGCTTCTCTATAGCCAATTACTTTTTTTCCATCTTGTGGTAAACTAGGTAATTCTCTTGAGCGTGCACCAGTAGCTACAATAATATGGTCTGCACTGTATATGGTACCTTCAACATCAATCTTTTTACCAGGTATAAGTTTTCCAAACCCTTCAATAACATCAATTTTGTTCTTCTTCATTAAGAACTGAACGCCTTTGCTCATACCATCAGCAACACCACGGCTACGTTTTACCACAGCATCAAAGTCTTTATCAAAACCCTTTACAGATAGACCATAATCATCGGCATGTTTCAAGTATTCGAATACTTGAGCAGATTTTAATAAAGCTTTTGTTGGAATACAACCCCAATTTAAACAAACACCACCAAGACTCTCTTTTTCAACAATAGCTGTTTTAAAACCTAATTGTGACGCTCTAATAGCTGTAACATAACCGCCAGGGCCACTTCCAAGTACAATAATATCGTATTTACTCATCAGAATAATTTAATCGTTATTTCAAGGCACGAATTTACAAAACCTAATTTGAATAAAGAATTTAGAACCTTATAAATTTATATCTTTATGCCCAATAATTAGTATATGAACATACCTAGAACTAGTTTTCCAAGAATTGTTATTATCGGCGGAGGCTTTGCTGGCGTATCATTAGCCAAAAAATTATCTAAACAAGAGGTTCAGGTTGTTTTGCTTGATAAACACAACTATCACACATTTCAACCGCTTTTATATCAAGTATCAACTGGAGGATTAGAACCGGATTCTATAGCGTATCCCATTAGAAAAATTCTTAAAAATTACCCCAATTTTCATTTTAGATTAGCTCATGTAGATGAAATTAAAACGGCAACTAATGAGGTAATAACAGATATTGGTGTTTTAAAATTTGATTATTTAGTCATTGCCTCAGGATCAAAAACGAATTATTTTGGAAATTCTGAGATTGAGAAGTACAGTATGGCAATGAAAACCATACCTCAATCACTCAATTTAAGAAGTTTAATACTCGAAAATTTTGAAGAGGCTTTATTAACCTCTGATTTAAATGAACGCAATGCTTTAATGAATTTTGTTATTGTAGGTGCTGGACCAACAGGTGTTGAATTGGCTGGTGCTTTGGCGGAAATAAAAAAGGGAATCCTTCCTAAAGATTATCCAGATTTAGATACCAGATTAGTTCAAATAAATTTGATACAATCAGGTGATAAGATTCTTAAAGAGATGAGTGAGAACGCATCAGAAAAAGCTGAGGATTTCTTAGAAAATTTAGGCGTCAATGTTTGGAAAAACGTAAGAGTTACGAATTATGATGGTAAACGGGTGACGACCAATTCAGATTTAATTTTTGAAACCGCTACACTTATATGGGCAGCAGGCGTTAAAGGGGCCTCTATAAAAGGCATTGATAGTTCTGAATTTACTACAAAAGGAAATCGTATTTTGGTCAATGAGTTTAATCAAGTAAAAGGGTTTAAACACATATTCGCTATTGGAGATGTGGCGTGTATGGAAAATGAAGAATTTCCAAGAGGATTACCCATGATGGCGCAACCAGCGATTCAGCAAGGAAATCAATTAGGCGACAATATTCTGCGCTTTATTGAAGATAAACCAATGATTCCGTTTCAATATAAAGACAAAGGTTCTATGGCCACCATAGGTAGAAATAAGGCTGTGGTCGATTTGAAACACTTTAAATTTCAAGGTGTTTTTGCATGGTACGTTTGGATGTTTGTACATTTGTTTTTCCTAATCGGATTTAGAAACCGTTTGGTGGTTTTTATAAATTGGGTTTATAATTATATAAGGTTTGATAGAGAGGCCAGATTAATTATAAGGCCCTTTAAAAAGAAAATCAAACCAGAATAGAATACATTAGTCTTTAAATAAAAACAGAAATAAACTCGAGATATTCATTTATTTTTGTTAAATTTCAAAAAATATTAACCAACCAATTTTATATCAAATGAAAAAACATGTCACAATTGCCATGATGATATTTTCTGTCGTCATGTTTTCACAAAAGAAAAAAAACGGAACAATTTACAAAGAACATCCTGCTATTGCTGTAGTTGAGGCCATGCAACAAGCTTTTATTAAGGGTGATACTGCTACTGTTTCTAGTTATTTAGCAGATAACTTTAGGGCTATGAACGGAATGAATGATAATCCTGAAGCTGAAGGACAAACTAAACAAAACTTTTTAAATAGTTCAATCGGGTGGAATAAGAACTTTGCCTATTTAAGTATTTCTAGACAAGGAGAAGCCTATCCTGATGCCTTAGAATATGATGGTGATACTGGTCTTTGGGTACAAACCTGGGATTATATAAGAGGTATTCACGAAGAAACAGGTTCAAAAATAGATATGCCTGTTCATAGATTGTATGTCGTTAACAAAGATAATAAGATTGCCAGAGCAATAACCTATGATGATGGATGGGCCTGGAAAGAACTTAGAGAAAGAAGAAGCGTTAGAACTAATGGTACCATTTATAAAGAGCATGATAATATCAATAAAGTACTTAGAATGATGGCGGCTCTTGAGCATAGTGATGTAGATAAGGCCTTTAGCTATTTTACAGACGATGCCAGATTTTCTAATTTAGATATGGCTGCTGGAGAAACCGGATCTTTAGCTGATGAAAAGGAAGGGTTTTCTAACATGATAAAAAACTGGACTATAGATAGAATAGATGTTAGAGGTTATCCTGATTATTTAGAATATGAAGATTCTAATTCTAAAGTAGTTCAATCTTGGTGGACAGCTAGAATGACCAGAAAATCTGATGGTAAAAAAGTTAAAATACCATTGATGCTTACGCATGATTTTAACGATGAAGGTATGATTACTCGAGAAGCAGGTTATTATACTTTAGCTGCTTTAAGTGCAAAATAAAATTTAAGATATATAAAAAAACCTTCAAAAATTTTTGAAGGTTTTTTTTATGCTTTATTTTGAAAACGATGTTTTCCGTCATTTTCAATAAATTTTTTAACATTGAATTTTAAGGATTCACTTTTTGGAATCGATAAAGATTGCCATTCTTTTACTTTAAGTAGTTTTCCTAAAAAAACCATTTGACCAATATGATAGGGGTAATGACTTAATTGCATTAAAATGGCCTCGTTAACAGTATGAGCTTCATTTCTTATATATATAATTTTATCTAGATCATTAACTGTAATAGATTTTAATGCAGTAAAAAGGCATTTCCATCCGTTATTCCAGTTTTCAATAAGGTCTTCTGTGGTTTTGTAAGTATCTTCAAATTCTTGGTCTCGATGTCTCCATTCCTTTTCCCCATCTTCAGTTAAAAAGTTAGTTCATCGACTTAACATATTGCCCACCAAATGCTTTACTATGATAGAAATTGAATTTGAATCTTTTGAAATTTCATTTGATAATTCATCAAAACTCAAAATTTCAAAAGTTTTATCGCCCAAACTTTTGTAATATTCAAATTCCTTTTACGCACTTTCAAGAAAACTATTCTTCATCATTTTTAAAATCAATACTTAGAGAATTTACACAATAACGCGTCCCTGTTTCTGTTGGGCCATCATTAAAAACATGCCCTAAATGTCCACCACAATTTGAACAAACTATTTCAGTTCTTATCATGCCATGGCTTTTATCTAGAATATATTCAACAGTTCCTTTAATAGATTCGTCAAAACTTGGCCAACCACAGTGGGCATCAAATTTACTATTACTTTCAAACAACTGTTGATTGCAAGCAGCACAGACATAGCTACCATTTTCAAAATGGAGATTATATTTACCAGTATGTGGTCTTTCAGTCCCCTTTTTTCTTAAAACGTTATACTGTTGTTCAGTAAGTTGTTCTTTCCACTCGCTTTCTGATTTTTCTATATGATATTTTTTACTCATCTTTTGGTATAAATTTTATGGCAACGCCGTTGATACAATGTCTTAAACCCGTTGTTTTTTTAGGACCATCATTAAAAACATGCCCTAAGTGGCCACCGCAAGCAGCACAATGTTCTTCCTTTCCATATATGAAGTTAGAATCACTTGAATAAGCAACATTTCCTTTAATTTCTCTATCAAAACTTGGCCAGCCAGAGCCTGAATCATATTTATGTTCGCTTTTAAATAATGGGGTGCCACAAGCAGCACATACATAAACGCCCTCCTCATTATTTTTATTCAACTCACTGGAGAATCTTGACTCTGTTCCTTGTTGTCTTAATACATAATATTGTTCAGGAGTTAAGATTTGTTTCCATTCTGCATCTGATTTAGAAACCTTAAATGAATCATATTTTTGTGAATCGTTTTTTTGGGCATTTCCATTACAATTAAAAAGGGCCACTGAGATAATTAAAATAATCATTTTTTTCATAACTAAATATTTTTTCTTTTAGGTCGGAATTAAACCTTAAACATAACAATAACAAAATGCGAATTATAAAACATAAAATTAATATTGTATAAAAAAAATAAGGTTCATTTTTGTATTTTTATAAAAAATTAAACATAATGAAATCGAACAAAATATTTACAACATTATTTTTTTTAATTATTTTTTTGTCGTGTGCTACAAATCCGTTTACTGGGAAGCAGACTATGGCATTACCGGGAACAGAGAATAGTTCTTTATTTCCAGCAGCCTTCCAACAATATGACCAATTTTTAAGTGAAAACAAGGTGGTAACGGGTACTTCTGATGCTGCTATGGTAACCAGAGTTGGCCAAAAAATAGCAGTAGCGGCAGAACGTTGGTTAAATGCGAATGGTTATGTGGGTTATTTGAAAGATTATAAATGGGAGTATAAATTGGTTGATGATAAAGCCGTAAATGCGTGGTGTATGCCAGGTGGAAAAATTGTTGTTTATACAGGTATTTTACCAATATCTAAAAATGAAGCAGGCTTAGCGGCCATCATGGGACATGAGGTGTCTCATGCATTAGCTAATCATGGTCAACAGCGAATGAGTGCGAGTATGCTTCAGCAAATTGGTGCTGTTGGGTTAAATGTAGCTCTTAAAGACGATGAAAATATAGACCTTTTTAATCAAGCCTATGGAATTGGAACTCAAGTAGGGGGTATGTTACCCTTTAGTAGAAGTCATGAAATTGAAGCCGATACTATTGGATTAACGCTTATGGCAATTGCAGGATATAACCCAGATGAAGCTGCAGAACTATGGAAAAGAATGAGCGCACAAAGTGGAGGACAAGCTCCACCTGAATTGTTAAGCACACATCCTTCTAATGATTCGAGAATAGCAAACTTAACATCATTGGCTCCTAAAGCTAGAGAAGAGGCTAGAAAATTCGGAGTTACATCGTTTAAATAATAATTTAACTTTTCATTTAAAATATTTGTTTACTTTAGAAGCTGCTGTAAAAAAGCAGCTTTTTTATTATGGGTGAATTAAAAAAGGGAAGTAAAAAATTGCTTAATGCATGGGCTTTTTATGATTGGGCTAACTCAGTTTATAGTTTGGTTATCGCTTCTGCCATTTTCCCCATATTTTATGGATCACTTTTTAGGGTTGCCGAAATTGAGAAAGTTAAGATTTTTGGAGGTGAAATAGCGAGGGCTCCTTTAATAAGTTATACAACTTCTCTCGCTTTTGTTTTTATAGCCATCACAACGCCATTAATTTCAGGTATTGCTGATTATTTAGGGAATAAAAAGATGTTTATGAAATTCTTCTGTTATTTAGGAGGTCTTTCTTGTATAGGTTTATACTGGTTTTCTTTAGAGCATATTTACTTTAGTCTGGTTTGTTATTTTTTTGGACTGGTTGGCTTTTGGGTGAGTTTTGCTATTAACAATTCATACTTACCAGATATAGCATTTTCACATCAACAAGACAGGATTAGTGCTAAGGGATTTTCTTTGGGATATGTAGGAAGTGTCATTCTGTTGTTATTTAATTTGGCAATGGTGATGAAACCAGATTTTTTTGGAATCACTACCGATGTTGATGGTGTTGCAGAAATTAAGGCTATGAAATATTCTTTTATTTCTGTTGGAATATGGTGGATTGTTTTTAGTCAATATTCTTTTTATTATTTACCAAAGGGAAACAAAAAAGAAAGTCCTAGAAAACAAATTATTCTAAATGGTTTTAGAGAATTAAAGTTAGTTTGGCATCAGTTAGGCGAAAACATAAAATTAAAGCGTTATTTAGGAGCGTTTTTCGTTTATAGTATGGCTGTGCAAACAGTTATGCTAATTGCAACGTATTTTGGAGAAGAAGAAATTGCTTGGGGAACAGACACAGAGCGCACTATTGGTCTTATTGTAAGTATATTAGTCATTCAGGTTGTCGCTATTATAGGAGCAATTACGACCGCTAGAATTTCTAAAATTTTAGGGAATATTAAAACGCTTATTATTATTAATGTACTATGGGTTTTCATTTGTGTTTATGCATATTTCGTGATTACACCGATGGATTTTTATATAGCTGCTGGATGCGTTGGTATTGTTATGGGCGGAATTCAAGCACTATCTAGATCTACCTATTCTAAATTTTTACCGGAAACAAAAGATACTGCCTCGTTTTTTAGCTTTTACGATGTATCCGAAAAAATTGGAATTGTAATAGGCACTTTTCTTTATGGTTTTGTAGCTCAAATAACAGGAAGTATGCGTAATGCTGTGTTATTTTTATTTATTTTCTTTTTGATTGGCATTATACTATTGTTTAAAGTGCCAAAAGAAAACACAGAATCTAAGTAAAATTAAAACGACGCTTTTGGCGCCGTTTTATAGTTTGATTGATGATATTAATTGGCTTTATTGTGTAATACTTCCAGAACCAGCAACTTTGGTATCTTCTTTTCCGGGATTTCCTTTATAAACGATATCGCCAGAGCCACTTACTCTTGCTTTAATACTTTCTAAACTGGTAACTTTTGCATCACCAGAACCAGCTACAGATACTTCCGTGGTTTTAGATTGCAGGTCAAGACCATGAAAATCACCAGAACCAGAGACACTAGTTTTAAGACTATTTGTGCTTCCTTTTAAAGTCAGGTCACCCGAACCAGCTAAAGAGGCTTTAACGTAACTCGTTTTTATATTTAGTGTCACATCACCGGAGCCTGCCAGAGAAACACTTAAATTTTCACAAGCTATTACATCTTCATTCCATAAATCACCAGAACCGGCAAGCGATATGTTGCTTATGTCTTTAAAAGGGATTGTAATTTTTATAGTTTTTTTATTACTTGGTTTTAGATTCACTTTATTTTTTGTTTTTACAATTAAATGATTGTCTTTAACTTCTGTAACAATATATTCTAAAAGATTTTCTTCACCTTCAATTTTAATAGTTCCCTCGCTACCGCTAACAAGAATATAATCGAATGATCCAGCACATTTTATTCCTTCATAATCTGTAGTAGATCTTGTTATTGTTTCCATTTTACCATTTCCTTTTATTGATTTATTCCATTGCGCATAAGATGCAGTAGCAAAGAAAAGACATGTTATTAAAAGTGCTGTTTGATTTTTGATTAATGTTTTCATGTTTTTGAATCTATTATTATAGATAATTAGTTTTTCTTAAAGGTTATGCTTCCGTAATCTGAGTTAATTTTAATTAAACTTGAAGCGCTACTTTTGCCGTAATAACCTGCATAATATTTTTCACCTGATTCATCATGCTTTTTAGTGAATTCAAAATCATCCGCATTTCTAATAGAACCATATTCTGTATTGATGTCAAAATTAAAGTGGTAATCTGGATGGTAGCCAATGGTGATTCCTAAATAATCAGATTTAATATTAAGATTTCCGGCATTTGCAGTCATTTGGTCAATTTTAAGTGAACCATAATCTGCTTCAATTATGATATTTTTATAGACGTCTCCAAAACGCATCGTTAAATAATCGCCATTTCCTGTGATATTATTAGCTTTATTAATATTTATAGATCCATAATCACAATTAAAAGTAATAACTTCTGCTACTTCTATTATTGATTTTGTATAATCTGCATTTATATCTAGTTTTTTTGTTTTACCAACTGTAAAACCACTATAATCTGCATTTATTTTTCCACTATTTATATATTCAAAATAGCTATTACTAGTATAGTCAAATGAAATCATGTTATTTTCTGCCATGAGCTCTTTGGTTGTGATCTTTCCATAATCACAATTAATAGTTGCCTTTCCTTCTAATTTATCTAAATTAATACTACCATAGTCGTTGTTTAAATTAACACTATTGGTGATTGGAAGTTTTACAGTATAATTTATTTCCATACTTACCTTGCTGTTTCCCCAATTCCACCAGGACTTTTTATTATTAAAAGTCGTTTTAGCATCAACTAAACTTGAAGAGGCATTAAAACTAACATCGATGCCATCAAGCTTTTTCATTACTTTTTCTTCATCATTACCGCTAACTTTTATGTTCACTTCTATGACTATTTTATTTCCACTATAGGTTATAATATCAAGATTTCCATAGCTGTTATCAATTTTCAAAAGCGCATTACTGTTAACAGTATATTCTTTTTTAATTGTTTTTTCTTTTTCATATTTCCCTTTTAAAGTATTATTGCTTAATACAATGGCAGGTATTAAAAACAGGATATATACTGTCTTAAATAATAATTGAGTTTTCATTTTTATTTTCTTTTAAGTTTTTAACATTTTCAATAGTTTGCATGACGCTATTCAATAAATCTATTCTTGTTTGAAAGTTTGAAATCATGGCATAGATAACGCGTTTATCATCACCACTTTCCGTTAAGTCAATCTTTAAAGATTCATACTCTTTCTCAAGAATTTCCATTTGCTTCATGGCATCATTAATCAATTTTTCTGTTTCAGGAGAACGTTCTTCATTTAGTTTTAATAACTCTTCTGAAATTGTAAGTGTAAAGAAATTTTGAGTTTCTGCCATTTCTGGAGATACACTGGCTAAATCTTTAACATCTTCTGCGGGCTTTAATAGCACAAAAACACTAAAACAAATAACTATTGAAGCCGCAATGCTTAAGAACGGTTTCCAGAAATTAAACGCACCTGAATCACTTTTTGTAGTTATTGATTGTTGATTTTTAAGTTTTAATAAAAACCGGTCGTGATGTCCAATACCTGGGTTTTCAACATCAAATTCTGATCGTAATTCATCAAAAAGCATATCTATATTATCTTTTTTCATTTTTCCTTTATTAAGCTACTAATTCCAATTTTTTTCTCAAACTTTCCTTTGCACGAGATATCATCGTTCTGCAGTTAGCTTGCGAAATATTTAATATCTCACATATTTCCTCATAGTCATATCCTTCAATAAGATGAAGCGTTAAACAGGTTTGATAGTTATCTTTAAGCTCTTTTATAGTTTCCAAAACTTGATTTGCTTTAAGGGTTGTAAATTCATGTTGACTATCAATGCCATCATTTTTATCTTCAACTTTGTAAATGACATCATCTAAAGGAACGTTGTTGTATTTAGCATTTTTCTTATAATGGTAAATACTGTTGTTAATTACAATTCGTTTTAACCAAGATCCAAATATTTTAACATCCTTTAGACTGTCTAATTTTGTGAACGCCAACAAAAATGAGTCTTGCATGATGTCTTCAGCTTCAAAAGAATCTTTAACAATTCTTATGGAGGCGTTGTACATGGCCTTATAGTATCTATTATATACTTCCATCTGCGCAGATTGATTGCCAGATTTACATAGCTCTATAAGCTGTTCAATATTTAGTTTGGTTAGCGTCACTAAAAACAATTTGTTATAATAATGATGAATACTTTTTTGATTTGTTACACTTTTAATAAAAAAAAATTCCCACATCAATTAATAATGTAGGAATTTAAGTTTTAGATAGATTTTAATAAGGTTAAGATTCTGCAGGCTTTTCAGCTTTTTCAATCTTTATATTAAGTTCTTGTGTTTTGTTATCTAAATCAATAATTATTTTATCGCCTTCTTGTACATGCGAAGTAATAATTTCTTCCGCTAGAGCATCTTCAATATATTTTTGAATCGCTCTTTTTAAAGGTCTGGCTCCATATTGTTTATCAAAACCTTTTTCAGCGATAAAATCCTTAGCTTTCTTACTTAATTTTAAGATATAACCTAAGTCTTTAATTCTTGAAAGAAGTTTTTCTAATTCAATATCAATAATTTTATTAATATCTTCTTTTTCAAGCGTATTAAATACAACCACATCATCAATTCTGTTTAAAAACTCAGGAGCAAATGATTTTTTAAGCGCATTTTCAATAATCCCTTTTGCATTCGCATCTTCTTGCGCTTTTTGCGATGCAGTTCCAAATCCAATACCAGTTCCAAAGTCTTTAAGCTTACGAGCACCAATATTTGATGTCATTATGATAATCGTATTCCTGAAATCAATTTTTCTACCTAAGCTATCAGTTAAATAACCGTCATCAAGGACCTGTAGTAACATATTAAACACATCTGGATGTGCTTTTTCAATTTCATCTAGCAAAATAACAGCATATGGTTTACGTCTCACTTTTTCAGTTAGTTGACCACCTTCTTCATAACCAACATATCCTGGAGGTGCTCCAACCAATCTGGAGATAGCAAATTTCTCCATGTACTCACTCATATCAATTCTAACAAGTGCTTCTTCACTGTCAAATAGCTCTCTAGATAGTACTTTGGCTAACTGTGTTTTACCAACACCAGTTTGACCTAAGAATATAAAGGATCCAATAGGTTTGTTAGGGTCTTTTAGACCTGCTCTATTACGTTGTATAGCCTTAACTACTTTAGCTACGGCATTATCTTGCCCAATTACTTTGCCCTTAATAAGGTCAGGTAATACAGCCAGTTTGTTAATTTCTGTTTGTGCAATTCTATTTACAGGAATGCCTGTCATCATAGAAACCACATCGGCAACATTATCTTCGGTAACGATTTCACGATGTTGCTTGGTGTCTTCTTCCCATTTATCTTGAGCAACTTGAAGTTCTTTTTCTAAACGTTTTTCGTCATCTCTTAACTTGGCAGCTTCTTCATATTTTTGCTTTCTAACTACTAAGTTTTTAGTTTCTTTTACATCTTCTAGTTGTTTTTCTAATTTTAGAATTTGTTCAGGAACATCAATATTAGTTATATGAACGCGAGATCCTGCTTCATCTAAGGCATCAATGGCCTTGTCTGGTAAGAAACGTTCTGTCATATAACGATTGGTTAATTTAACGCAAGCTTGTATTGCTTCTGGTGTGTAATCAACGTTATGATGCTCTTCGTATTTCCCTTTTATATTATTTAAAATTTCTATGGTTTCTTCAACAGTAGTTGGTTCCACAATTACTTTTTGAAAACGACGTTCTAAAGCACCATCTTTTTCTATGTATTGTCTATACTCATCAAGTGTAGTTGCGCCTATACATTGAATTTCACCGCGTGCCAATGCCGGTTTAAACATGTTTGAGGCATCTAAACTGCCTGTTGCTCCACCAGCGCCAACAATGGTATGAATTTCGTCAATAAATAAAATGACATCATCATTCTTTTCAAGCTCGTTCATTACGGCTTTCATACGCTCTTCAAATTGCCCTCTATATTTTGTTCCAGCAACCAAACTAGCTAAATCAAGTGTCACCACACGCTTATTAAATAGAATACGCGATACTTTTCTCTTGATAATTCTAAGCGCTAATCCTTCTGCAATAGCAGATTTACCAACACCGGGTTCACCAATCAATAAAGGATTGTTTTTCTTACGTCTACTTAAAATCTGCGAGACACGTTGAATTTCCTTTTCTCGTCCAACAACTGGATCTAATTTGCCTTCTTCAGCCAATGCTGTTAAATCTCTGCCAAAATTATCTAAAACAGGTGTTTTAGACTTTTTATTGGGTTTGCCTGATGACGGCGTGTTAAACAAGTTGTCTTTTGAAGCATTATCTTCTGAACTTGCATCATCATCTTGAAACGATTCAGATTTGGGTTCAATATAATTATTGTCGTTATTAGTAATCATAAATTTGAATTGTTCTTTTACGTTGTCATAATCAACTTTAAGCTTATTTAAAAGCTTGGTAGTAGGGTCGTTTTCATTTCTTAAAATACATAGTAACAAATGCGCTGTATTTATTGAAGTGCTTTGAAATAATTTTGCCTCTAAAAAAGTAGTTTTTAGAGCACGTTCTGCTTGTCTTGTTAGATGTAAATTCTTTTTTTGATTTGAAGTTACAGTAATGTTTGGGTTTGCTGGGCTTAATATTTCAACTTTTCTTCTTAAATGATTTAAATCAATTTCTAGGGCATTTAAAATATCAATAGCTTTACCATTTCCATCACGTAAAAGACCAAGCATTAAGTGTTCAGTACCAATAAAATCATGGCCTAAACGCAATGCTTCCTCTTTGCTGTAAGCAATTACATCTTTTACTCTAGGTGAAAAATTGTCATCCATAATAGGTTCCTTTCTGCATTAAAAGTAATAAAACAATTTAGTAAAGACAAAAACTATACCTTAAATTGTCTATATGTTGCTAATTGACAAAAAAAACTTTAAAAAATCAAAATTTTTAATAGCATATTTATTAACGAAATTCATAGGGTAAATTGTTAATAAAAAAACACTAAAAAAATAGACTAAAAGTCCTGCTGTGACTGATGAAATAGTTATCTTAGCACGATTTGAAATATTCCAAATAAAACTAATTAAATTTATATGGCTGAAGGAGAAAAACTTATACCAATTAATATAGAAGACGAAATGAAATCGGCTTACATTGATTATTCAATGTCGGTCATTGTGTCACGTGCTTTACCCGATGTACGAGATGGTTTAAAACCAGTTCATAGACGTGTTCTTTTTGGAATGCACGAGCTAGGTGTTAGATCAAATACGGCGCATAAAAAATCTGCAAGAATAGTTGGTGAGGTTTTGGGTAAATACCATCCTCATGGTGATACATCGGTTTATGATGCGATGGTACGAATGGCTCAGGAGTGGAGTTTGCGTTATATGTTGGTTGATGGTCAAGGTAACTTTGGGTCTGTTGATGGTGATAGTCCAGCAGCAATGCGTTATACAGAAGCACGTATGCGTAAAATATCTGAAGACATGTTGGCAGATATTGATAAAGAAACGGTTGATCATCAGTTAAATTTTGATGACACCCTTAAAGAGCCCACCGTTTTGCCGACTCGTATCCCAGGGCTGCTAGTTAACGGCGCTTCTGGTATTGCAGTTGGTATGGCAACAAACATGCCACCTCATAATTTAAGTGAAGTGGTAGATGGAATTATCGCTTATATTGATAATAATGAAATTGAAATTGATGAGCTTATTAAACATGTAAAAGCTCCAGATTTTCCAACAGGAGGAACTATATATGGTTATGATGGTGTAAAAGAAGCATTTCATACGGGTCGTGGTCGCATAATGATGCGAGGTAAATCTAATATTGAAGAGGTTAATGGGCGTGAATGTATTATAGTTACTGAAATACCATATCAAGTAAACAAGGCAGATATGATTAAAAAAACTGCCGATTTAGTAAATGACAAAAAGCTTGATGGAATTTCTACAATAAGAGACGAATCCGATAGGAATGGAATGCGGATTGTTTATGTTTTAAAACGTGATGCTATACCAAATATAGTATTAAATAAACTTTATAAGTATACACAGTTACAGTCGTCATTTAGTGTTAATAATATAGCTTTAGTAAAAGGGCGCCCTCAAATGTTGAATCTAAAAGATATGATTCATTATTTTGTTGAGCACAGACACGAAGTTGTTGTTAGAAGAACCACTTATGAATTACGTAAAGCTGAAGAAAGAGCGCATATTTTAGAAGGTTTAATCATTGCTTCAGATAATATTGATGAAGTGATCGCTATCATTCGGGCATCTTCAAATGCAGACGAAGCGCGAGAGAAATTAATTGCTCGTTTTGAATTATCGGAACTTCAAGCAAAAGCGATTGTAGAAATGCGTTTGCGTCAGCTTACAGGTTTAGAGCAAGATAAATTAAGAAGCGAGTACGAAGATTTAATGAATACCATAGAAGATTTAAAGGATATTCTTGATAAAAAAGAACGTCGTATGGATATCATTAAAAAAGAACTTGCCGAAGTAAAAAATAAATATGGTGATGAAAGACGATCAGTAATTGAATATGCCGGAGGCGATTTGAGTATTGAAGATATGATTCCAGATGAAAAGGTAGTTATTACTATTTCTCATGCAGGTTATATTAAGCGTACGTCATTAACAGAATACAAAACTCAAAATAGAGGCGGCGTTGGTCAAAAAGCATCTACAACAAGAAACGAAGATTTTTTAGAACATTTATTTGTTGGGACTAACCATCAATATATGCTTTTCTTTACTCAAAAAGGAAAATGTTTCTGGATGCGTGTTTATGAAATTCCTGAAGGCAGTAAAACATCTAAAGGTAGAGCGATTCAAAACTTAATAAATATTGAGCAGGATGATAACGTTAAAGCATTTATTTGCACTCAAGATTTAAAAGATGAGAATTATATAAATAGTCATTATGTCATCATGGCAACTAAAAATGGCCAAGTTAAAAAGACCTTATTAGAGCAGTATTCTCGTCCAAGAACGAATGGTATTAATGCTATTACTATTAAGGAGGATGATATACTTCTAGAAGCAAGGTTAACAACCGGAGAAAGTCAAGTTATGTTAGCCCTTAAATCTGGTAAGGCTATAAGATTTGAAGAAGCTAAGACCCGACCAATGGGAAGAAGTGCTTCTGGTGTAAGAGGCATTAAGTTAGCGAACTCAAAAGATGAAGTAATTGGAATGGTTACTATTGAAAACCCTCAAGAAGAATCTGTACTAGTAGTCTCAGAAAACGGATATGGTAAACGTACCTATATAGATGATCCGGAAGATGGTGAACCAGTATACAGAATTACTAATCGTGGAGGAAAAGGGGTTAAAACCATCTCAATTACAGAAAAAACAGGTAATTTAGTATCTATTAAAAGTGTAACAGACGATGATGATTTAATGATTATTAATAAATCAGGTATCGCTATTCGTATGTCGGTTAAAAATTTAAGAATCATGGGAAGAGCGACCCAAGGTGTTAAATTAATTAATCTTAGAAATGGAGATTCAATTGCGGCTGTTGCCAAAGTAATGCCAGATGATGAGGTGGAAGAAGAGGATTCAGATTCAATAGAATCTATTGAAAATACTGATGAGTTGACTGATGGCACAACTCTTGATAATACAGAAGAAGACGATAACAATTAATATATTAACTTAAAAATTATTTAAAAATGAAAAAACAGGTTATAATAGCTTTAGCAGTATTGTTAAGCACCTTTTCAGTAGCTCAAAAAAAAGAGTTAAGAGCTGTAGAAAAAGCTATTAAAGATAATAATTACTCTGAGGCTAAAGCTTCATTAAGTCAAGTTGAATCGATGCTTCCTACTATGGAAGCTAAATACAAATCGCAATATTACTTTTTGCAAGCACAAGCATTATATGCTAATGGAGCGGGTTCGAATGTAGATATAGACAAAGCTCTAGAAAGTTTATCCAAGGTAACCGAAGGATATACTGATGAGGTGTCTGCATTAAAGGGAACTATGGTAAGCAATATGCTAACTAAAGGAAATGCTGCCTATGAAAAAAATGAATATGCAATAGCTTCAATTAATTTTGAGCGTGCTTATAGAGTTTCGCCAAAAGACACGGTTTATTTATATTATGCAGCTGCTACATCTGTTAATATTCAAGATTATGATAGGGCGTTAACGCTGTACAAAGAGCTTAAAGATTTAGGATATACTGGTGTTGAGACTCAATATTTTGCAACGAATGTTGAAACAAGTGAAGATGAATTATTTCAGAATAAATCAATGCGTGATTTATCGGTAAAAGCAAAATCTCACATTAAACCAACTGATCGTAAATCAGAATCTAAAGAAGCTGAAATTGTAAAAAACATAGCACTTATTTATTTAAGTAAGGATGATAATGAAAATGCCTTAGCAGCTATGAAAGATGCTAGAGCTAAAAACCCAGATGATATTAACTTATTACTATCTGAGGCCAATGTTTACTATAAAATGGGTAATACAGAAGAATTTAAAAATCTATTACAATTAGCAACAACAAAAGACCCTCAAAATCCAGAATTACAATATAATTTAGGAGTAATATCTTCAGAATCTGATCATCCTGAAGAAGCAATGGACTATTACAAAAAAGCCATAGAATTAGACCCTAAGTATATAAATGCTTACATTAATATTTCTGCTTTAATTTTAAATAGAGAACAAGCTTTAATAGAAGAAATGAATGGTTTAGGAACTTCAAAGAAAGACGATTTGCGTTATGAAGAACTAAAAAATATGAGACAAGATATTTATAAGAATGCTATTCCTTATCTTGAAAAAGCACTAGAAATAGATTCAAAAAATCTTAGTGCAGCTAAAACGCTGCACAATATCTATGGCGTTACAGGTGAAAAAGTTAAACATGATGCTATGCAAAAAATAGTAGATGCCCTTGAAGCTGAAGCTAACTAAGGACATACTATTTCTGATATAAAAAAGCCGCAATTAGCGGCTTTTTTTATATAATTTTTTTTATTACTCTGAGTTTATGGGTATGAGATTTTTGATCCACATTATAGATCCCCGTGTGGTCTAAACGGTCTATTCTCACTTTTCCAAAAGAATGTATAATATAATTATCTTGCATAATTAAACCAACATGAATAATTTCACCTTCATTATTATCAAAAAACGCTAAATCACCAGGCTCACTCTCTTCAATGAAACTTAGTGCTTCGCCTTGAGTTGCTTGTTGCGAAGCATCACGTAATAGTTCATATCCGTTTAATTTATAAACCATTTGAGTAAATCCGGAGCTATCAATACCAAAGGGACTTTTTCCTCCCCAAAGATGTGGTGTATTTAAGTATAAAAATGAGGTCTTAATAATACTGCTTTTTGGCTTTCTTCCTTCAACAATATTACCGTCATGAGAATGGTTTAAAATAGATAAACCGTTTAATGAAGATCCTAATAACACGGGATGCAATTGTTCGTTTTTATCTTGAATGAATTCAACTAAATCTATTGATAATTTAGGGACAGATTTGTTTAACGCTTTATATTGATCTTCTTCAATTTCTTGATACTGTTTGTTATCAATCCAACCTTCATAAGAATCAAAAGCCAGTCTAATTTTACTCCAGTATTTTCGTTTTTCTAATATTTTAAAAAAATCACCATAGAGTAATTGTGTTACTAATTGGCTTTCATTAGTTGGATCAAAACATAAAGGAACAATGCTTAGATGACAAATTCCGTATTGCATTTACAAAGGTTTAACGACGTTCAATAATAACTGCTGAAGCACCACCACCACCATTACATATAGCAGCAGCACCTATTTTAGCGTTGTTTTGTTCTAACACATTAATTAAAGTAACTAAAATGCGTGCACCCGAACATCCAAGAGGATGACCTAAAGAAACGGCACCACCATTTACATTTACATTTTTATCATTAAGTCCTAGAATTTTCATATTAGCTAAGCCAACTACAGAAAAAGCTTCATTAAATTCAAAGTAATCTACATCCTTAATTAAAATTCCTGCTTTGTCTAATGCTTTAGGTAA
Organism: Yeosuana sp.; assembly: GCF_057126245.1. Taxonomy (NCBI): domain Bacteria; kingdom Pseudomonadati; phylum Bacteroidota; class Flavobacteriia; order Flavobacteriales; family Flavobacteriaceae; genus Yeosuana; species Yeosuana sp. Next base: position 21,463 of record NZ_DBNGMQ010000105.1, read on the forward strand.
AGCTTTTGCCGGCGCTGTTGTAAACCAATTAGGCTCATGAGCAGCATCAGCATACCCTTTTATAACAGCTAATGGTTTTAATCCTAATTCGTCTGCTTTATCTTTACTCATTAATACTATGGCTGCAGCACCATCGTTAATGGTAGAGGCATTAGCCGCTGTAACAGTGCCTTCTTTTGTAAAAGCGGGGCGAAGTGACGGTATTTTTTCAATTTTTACATTCGTAAATTCTTCATCTTTACTAATAAAAATAGAGTCTCCACGTCGCTGGGGGACTTCAACAGGAACCACTTCATTATTAAATTTACCAGAATTCCATGCAGATTCAGATCGTTTATAAGATTGAATTGCAAAAGCATCCTGATCTTCTCTAGAAAATTTATATTTAGTTGCACAAGCATCAGCACAAACACCCATCGCATTTTGATCGTAGGCATCAACTAATCCATCCTTTTGCATACCATCTACCAACGTAGCAGGGCCAAATTTTGTACCATTTCTAGCATGTAAATAGTGTGGAATTAAACTCATAGTTTCCATGCCACCAGCCACTATAATATCGGCATCACCAATGGCTATTGCCTGCGCAGCTTGCATAACTGTTTTCATACCAGACGCACATACTTTATTAACTGTTGTACAAGGAACAGTATTTGGTATGCCAGCATAAATGGCAGCCTGTCTGGCAGGTGCTTGGCCAACACCAGCCTGTACAACATTTCCCATTAATACTTCTTGAACTAAATTAGGATTTAAATTTATTTTTTCTAAAGCGCCTTTTATGGCAATAGCTCCTAATTTTGAAGCAGGAATAGTTGATAAAGCTCCTAAAAAACTTCCAATGGGTGTTCTAACCGCTGATACAATAACGACTTCTTTCATGATATTAGTTTTCAATCATTTGTTCCTGCGAATTTAATTAAAATAGATAACTTTTATGTCATTTGAAAACATATTAATTGAATGTGATAATTGTCATAGACAAAAGGTGAAATTATTATTATAATTGCTTTAAATATCAAGTAAATACATATGAAAGACTATAAAAAACACTATATAGCTGTAATTGGTGGATCAATCTCAGGCTCTGAAGCCGCCAGCTTATTGGCTAATAATGGTTTTAGAGTTGTGGTATTTGATATGAATAAACTGCCATACGGTAAAATTGAAGACGGACTGCCTAGCTGGCATATTAATTTACGAAATAGGCAAGAAACAGAGATAGATAAGAAGTTATTTCATGATAATATTCGTTATGTTCCTTTGGTTAAGATTGGCCGTGATATTTCATTTAAGGATTTAGTAGAGAATTGGGGGTTTTCAGCAGTTATTTTGGCAAATGGAGCGTGGATGGATAGAACAGTTCCTATTGAGGGCATTGATAAATTCAAGAATAACGGACTAATTTATCAGAATGATTTTATTTATTGGTTCAATCATAAACATGAGCCTAACTATAATGGGATTCAATATAAATTAAAGGATAACGCTGTTATATTTGGAGGAGGTTTAGCCTCATTAGATGTTGTTAAAATATTTATGATTGAATTGGTCAAGGAAAGGCTAAAAGATTTATATAATATTGACGAAGACCTTTTTAAATTAGAGAAATATGGAATTGATAAAGTGTTAGAGGAGCACAATGTGCCTTTTGAAGATTTAAAAATTGATGGTGTAACTCTGGTATATAGAAGAAACGCAGAAGATATGCCATTAAAATCTCCTAAAGATGATACTCAGAAAAGTATTGATGTGGCTCGAGATGTTTCTAAGAAGCTGTTAGAAAAATATAGAGAGAAGTTTAAATTTAAGTTTAAACCCTTAAGCGTTCCAATTGATTTTATTGAAGAAAAGAATTCTTTAAAGGGAATAATTCTTCAAAAAGTTAAACTATATAATGGTAGGATTGTTCCAATTGAAAATAGAACAGAAGAGTTGCACTCAGATATGTTAGTATCATCTATTGGAAGTATTCCAGAACAAATAGAAGGATTACCGTACGAGTCGTCGTATTTAAAAATGCGCAAACGGGTAGATTATCATGTTTATGGGTACGATAATGTTTTTGCCGTTGGAAATGCGGTAACGGGAAGAGGAAATATTCAGGAATCAAAACAGCATGGAAAACAAATTACAGAAAAAATCATTGACTTATATTTAACAGATGATGTTTTTGAAGAATGGTTAATTAATTTAAACGAATCCATAAAATCAAAAGTTTCTGAGCAAATAACATCCATTATACAGGAAATCTCATCAAAGGAAATCCAACCAGATGATATCATTCAAAATATTTTAGATAGGACAAAAGCACTTAATGATCTTCATAATTATACAACTTATCCAGAATGGATTGATAGACACAGACCAATCCGATTAGAAGAACTTATTAAAAATGGCAAAGCGTAAATAGGTATCGCTAAATATTTAGTATTTTTGATGCATTGCTACCATTAAATGAAAGACTTCATAAATAAATTATATAGAAATCACTCCTTAATTTATAAGGTGTTATTATTTATATCGGCTACTTTTTTAATTGTGTATTTATTTCCTAAAACGGGACGATTTAAATATAACTTTGAAAAAGGAAAGCCTTGGCAATCAGAAAATTTATATGCACCCTTTAATTTTGCCATTAAAAAATCTCAAGAGGAAATAGCTCAAGAGAAGAAGGCCATAACAGAACTTTCAACTATCTTTTTTAATGTTGATAATTCTATTAGTAAAGACGTTAAAGATGCATTTGAAATTCAGTTCAAAACAGCTTTTTCTGATTCCATTCCAAGGCTAGAATTAAACATTTTATATAAAGCAGGAGAGCGTATTATTGATGAATTGTATCATTTTGGGGTATTAAGTGAAAATTATAATTTCTCTCCAGATAGAACAGTTAAAATACTAGAAAATCGTGTTGAAAAGTATACAACTAAATACGGTAATCTCGTTGGTGAAGAACAACTTTCATCTATTATTAACAAGGTTTTAGTCGATTCGAAACTTACAAAGTATAAAACAGAGTTTGCCTCTTTATTTTTTGATTTAATTCAGGTTAATTTAACTTATGACGAATCGTTTACGAAAAAGGTTTTAAATGAAGATCTTGATAAAATTGCTTATGCACGCGGTAGTATTGAAAAAGAAACCCTAATTATATCGAAAGGAGAAATTGTTGAAGGTGATAAGTATCAGATTTTAGAATCATTAAAGTCTGAATATGAATCACAGGTTTGGAATGCATCAAATTATAATTGGATTTTATTTGCTTATACCTTATTGGTCTCTCTGGCTCTTTTGATGCTGCTTTTATTTTTAAGAAAATACCGAATAGAAGTTTTTGAAAACAACACTAAAGTAACCTTTATTTTCTTTAATATATTTTTAATGGTTTTAATAACAACTATGGTTGTGAATTATAATGCCAAGTATATATATGTCGTTCCTATTTGTATTTTACCACTCGTTTTTAAGGCATTTTTTGATGCGCGTTTAGGCCTTTTTGCACATGTAATAACCGTTTTGTTGTTAGGTTCTATAGTGCCGAATAGTTATGAATATATGTTCCTTCAAATTATCGCAGGTATTGTTACTATTTTAACAGTTTCAGAGTTATATAAACGTGCTAATTTATTTATTTCGGTAGGTCAGATAACCTTAATATATATTATTGCGTATTTCGCATTTTTTTTAATTCATGAAGGTAGTATTGAAACGATTAAGTGGGAAACGTTTATTTGGTTTATTTTGTGTGGACTTGCCACTTTGTTTGTACAACCACTTATATATATATATGAAAAATTGTTTGGCTTAGTATCAGACGTATCACTTTTAGAACTGTCTGACACTAACACGAAGTTGCTTAAAGAGTTATCAAATAAAGCACCAGGTACCTTTCACCATTCTTTAAACGTTGCGAACCTAGCAGAGTCTTGTGCCAATGAAGTTGGCGCTAATGCCATGTTGATTAGGGTTGGTGCATTATATCATGATATAGGCAAAATGAAAAGCCCAAAATATTTTATTGAAAATCAATCAACAGGTATCAATCCTCATGACGAACTATCTTCAAAAGAAAGTGCAAGAATTATTATTGAGCATGTTATAGCAGGTATTGAAATTGCAAAAAAGCACAATTTACCAGATAGAGTTATTGATTTTATAAGAACCCATCATGGTACAAGTATGGTCTATTATTTCTACATAAAAGAGAAAGAATTAGAAGAAGAAGTTGATAAATCGAACTTCATGTATCCAGGACCAAAACCTTTTAGTAAAGAAACCGCCATTTTAATGATGTGTGATAGTGTGGAAGCAGCGTCTAAAAGTTTAAAAGAACCAACATCAACGAAAATTGATTTATTTGTTGAAAATATTATTGACAAGCAAATTGAAGAAGGGCAATTTCTTAATGCCAATATTACTTTTAAAGAAATTGAGTCTATAAAAAAAGTGTTAAAGCGCAAGCTAGCAAACATTTATCATTTGCGTATTGAATATCCAGAATAATTTTTTTAAAAAGTTAAATAAATAGTTGTGTTCTTAAAGATGATATACTACATTTGCATCCGCAATTTTATTGCTAAAGTTCATTAAAATAGGAGAGGTGCCAGAGTGGTAATGGAGCAGATTGCTAATCTGTCGACGCGTAAGTGTCGCCAGGGTTCGAATCCCTGTCTCTCCGCAATTTATTGATAACTATTTCGGGGTGTAGCGTAGCCCGGTTATCGCGCCGCGTTTGGGACGCGGAGGTCGCAGGTTCGAATCCTGCCACCCCGACATTTTGGATTTATCGGTCGCGTAGCTCAGTTGGATAGAGCATCTGCCTTCTAAGCAGACGGTCACAGGTTCGAATCCTGTCGCGATCACATTATGCGAAACCCCACTAATAGTGGGGTTTTTGCATTAATAGCGCCTTATTTTATGTGAAATCTTTACACAAAATTTAACGTTTTTTACATCAAAATACATTAACTTTATATCAAAAGTGTATGTGAAAGTGTATGTAAAACATGATTAGATATGAGAGCGAGTATTAAATATTTATCTTCTCAAAGAGAAAGTAGCAATGGTTTTCCTATTTGCGTAGAATTGATTTACCATAAAAAACGACTAAGAAAAACTATTGGCAATTCTTTTCCTCAATTTTGGGATGATGAACACAAACAACCTTTTAAAGAGCATCCAGCGTATTATGACCTTGCTTCAACGCTGTTATATTATAAATCTAAAATTCATAAAGTTAATTTTGGTAGAATAACTTTTGAGGAAGCTAAAGCAATTCTTTTTGAAGGGGATGTTGAATCAAAAGCCTTTAAAGATATTGGTATTATTGAGTTTTTTAAAATTCGTATTAATGAAAAGAACTTAAAAAAGGAAAGTTACAGGGCTTATGCTGGCGTACAACAAGTTTTAGAAAAATATTTAAGTCGTGATATACCAATTAACGAAATAACCTATGAATGGTTAAATGCTTTTGTATTGCATAAACTTAGAACAGGGTGCAAAGAAGGGGGCGTTATGAGTTATTTAAGAACTATGCGAGCCGTTTACAAAGAAGCGCAGCGTAGAACCTCATTGCGTATTAAACAAGACAACCCCTTTACAGGAATCATTAAAAGCACCACAACCAAACCCGTTATAAAATTATCTTGCGAAGAATTACATACGCTACATACCTTTGTGCCGAAGAAATTCACTTCTATTAAGACAAGAGAGCGCATTAAACAGGTTATAGACGTCTTTTTATTCCAATTTTATATTGGTGGACATGATTATGTTGATATTGCCTCATTGACATGGGAAAACGTTAAAAATGACCGAATTAAATTCCAGCGTTATAAATTGCGTAATAAAAAAAATGGTGGGCCAATTATAGATAATTTACTTTCACCAGAAGCTTTACAAATTATAGAAGTGCATGGCACTAAAAATGAGGAACGTATCTTTAGTTTTATACCCAACCCAAAAACCCATCCAAAAGACTATCAATTTTATCAGAAAAACATTAATAGAACGCTTAAATTGGTTTCTGAAAGTCTAGAGTTTAGAAATATAATGAAAACTAAAAGCCCTCGTTATATTTTTAGAACTTATGCTGGAGAGCTTTTAATACATGACCTTATTATAATGAAATTACAAGGTCATACGCCACAAGGTGTTACTTTTAATTATCAAGGAGCTATTTCTTATAAAGTAATTGATGAATCTCATATTAAAATTTTAAACATCATAAAAAAAATATAAAAAACATCTTTTTTATTTTTGGGTGTGGTGTTATTTACATTATTTGGGAATTATTGGGGTGTTTTTTGTGGTACTTTGGGGTGTTTATTGTGGTACTTTGGGGTGTTTATTGTGGTACTTTGGGGTGTTTTTTGTGGTGCTTTGGGGTACTTTTGGGTATATTTGGATGTATTTGTGGTGGTGTTCTGTGTGGTGTTATTGCAATGTTAGGTGCAGTGTTCTTTAAAAATTGTAAACAACTGTCTTGAATATCAAAAGCAACATTTTTTCACT